>PKDJ01000292.1 GCA_002862545.1 Pseudomonadota bacterium | reverse complement strand
ACGAGTGGGTACAGCGGCACCCGGAAGGGCCGTGGTACCTCGGGGCGTGCGGCGCGCAGCGTGAACAGCGCGGTGACCCCCACGACCTGCATGGTCAGTCCGACGAAGGCATACAGCGACAGCGTCTGGCCGAAGCTGCCCGAGAGGAGGTAGGCGAGCGCCATTCCCCACAGGGCGCCGACCGCCACGCGAGGGGCCCGAGTCTGCGGGTCGAGCCGTCCAGCCGCCTCGAAGAGCACCCCGGCTCGTCCGAGCGCGTACAGGAAGCGTGGGCCGGCGACGAACAGCGCGAAGACGGCGGTGGCTGTCGACACCGCGACCAGCCCCGCGAGCAGGCGCTCTCCAAGTGGGCCGAGGGCGGCGAGGGCTGCTGCGGCGCCCGGAGTCTCATGCCCCGAGAGCACCTCGGGTGGGAGCGCGCGAAACAGTCCGAGGTTGACCAGAAGGTAGAGCGCGAGCACCAGCGCCAGGGTGCCGACCAGGCTGCGGACCAGTGTGCGCTCGGGTGCGCGGGCCTCTCCGGCCACCACGCCGAGGTTCTGCCAGCCGTCGAACGTCCAGTACACGGCGATCAGGCCGCTCATGACCGTGCTGAAGGACCAGGCTGATGGGCTGGCCGAGACGAGAACGTCGGCCGCTGGGGCGGTCGGCGCCAGCAGCAGCGCGGTGGCGAAGACGACGACCAGGGCCACCTTGAGTCCCGTCAGGAGCGTCTGCAGCCGGTAGGACCGCCGCGAGCCCTGGAGGTTCGCCGCGGCGGCGGCGCAGAGAAGGAGAGCACCCAGGCCCACCTCGGACCCCGTCCGTCCCAGGGCGATGCCCGCGTACTCGCCGAAGACGTGTGCAATCGCAGCGATGGATGCTGGGAAACCAACGAGGCATGAGCAGCAGCCGACGACGAAGCCGCCGTAGGGGCCGTAGGCCTCTCGCACGTACACGAAGGTGCCGCCCTGGCGGGGGAACATCGCGGCCAGCTCGGCGGTGGTGAGTGCACCGGTCAGCGCGAACACCCCTCCGACCATCCAGAAGAGCAGCGCCAGCCGTGGGTCGTCACCCGCGGCTGCGTAGACGTACCCTGGGACCTTGAAGATCCCCGAGCCGATCACGATTCCGATGGCGAGGCTCACCAGTCCGACCGTGCCGGCAATGCGCTCGGGCTCGCTCGTGGGAGTGGTACTTCCCCCAGTGGTCATCGGTGGCCTCCGGATAGGTGACGAGCCGGTCCAGAGAGAGCGCACGCTCGCCTGTCCGGGGCCCTGGGTACCACGTCCGCATCCGCGTGGGCTGAGACGGGCCGCGCGTGCCTGCGCCAGCCCTGGCTGATGCAGCCCGAGGTTCGCCGGTCAGGCACGCTGCTCGTGTCCCGCTGGCTGCGAGAACGGCCATCCTGGACCGTGACGTGTCGAGAGCTGCGCTCTAGGTCCATCCGCCACCGGGCGGCGGTCATCGGCCGATGCGCGAGTCCAGGGATTGTCTCAAGTTTGCCCGCCTCCGAGCACAACCCGACGCCTGAGGGGTATAGCGGCCGCCTACGTCAGAGCACTTCCTCTACTCGGAGCATTCCATGTCACTCGTCGGCAAGCCCGCCCCAGACTTCACCCTCATCAACACCGGTAAGAAGCCGGTCGCCCTGTCGAGCCTGCGCGGCAAGAAGGTCATCGTGGCGTTCTACCCGGCCGCCTTCAGCGGCATCTGCGACAAGGAGATGTGCATCTTCCAGGATCGGCTGGCAGCCCTCAACGACGCCAACGCGACGGTGCTCGGGATCAGCCCCGACAGCCCGTTCGCCAACGCCAAGTTTGCCGAGACCCATGGCCTGAGCTTCGAGCTGCTCTCCGACCTGCACCTCGACGCCGCGCGCGCCTACGGTGTCCTGTTCGAGAACTTCGCCTTCGTCGAGGGCTACACAGCCTGCAACCGCGCCGTGTTCGTGCTCGACGAGAGCGGTGTCGTCACCTGGGCTTGGGCCGGGGAGCATCCCGGCATGGAGCCCGACTACGACGCGGTGATGGCCGCCGTCTGAGGCGCTGGGGACCGGCGCCATGTCTGCGCCGGTCCATCCGCACCCGGGCCGCCGGGAGCCCCTGGACGCCGAGCTCCCGCCAGACGCCGGGTGCACGACCCTGGGCGAGCAGCACGACAGGCGTGCTGCCCGGAGGGCTTGCCTACGCGTCGCCGTACTTCTTGATGGCGCGGTCGAGCACGCGGATGAACTTCTTGTCGGAGCCGCCCCCCCACTGCTCGATGACCTCGCCGTCGCGCATCAGGTAGTAGAACGGGAAGAAAGGCAGCTCGATCTCTGGGTTCTTGATGACCTTGAAGACCATCCCACGCTCTTCGGTGAGGGCCTTTGCCACCGGAGCGAAGGTCTTGCAGGTCCCACAGCCGTCCTTGGACATCATGATGACTTGCATGGAAACTCCCTAAAGGGCGCGTGCGTGGAGCGCGCGTGACAGGGGTGATCGCGGGGGCTTGGCCGTGGTTGATCTCACGACCGGTTGCGTTACTCGCGAAGCCCACCCGCTCACCTCGAGTAACGCGTCGTCTCGGCGCGAAAGGAATCCATCGTGTCCATTCTCGTCGGAAAGAAGGCCCCAGACTTCACCACCCAGGCCGTCCTGGCCAACGATGAAATCGACGGAGCCTTCAACTTCGCCAAGGCCACCGCTGGCAAGTACGCGGTCCTGTTCTTCTACCCGCTCGACTTCACCTTCGTCTGTCCGACCGAGCTGATCGCGATGGACCACCGCATGGAGAAGTTCAACGAGCTCGGCGCCGTGGTCGTGGGTGTCTCGATCGACTCCCACTGGACCCACAAGGCCTGGCGCAACACGGCCATCGAGGACGGTGGCATCGGCCATGTCGGCTACACCCTCGCAGCAGACATGAACCACGCCATCTGCCAGGCCTACGGTGTGCAGTCCGACGGGGGCCTGTCCGGCTACGCGGCGGGCACGGCGATGCGCGCCACCTTCGTCATCGACCCCGAGGGCGTCGTGCGCCACATGGTCGTCAACGACGAGCCCCTCGGCCGCAACATGGATGAGGTCATCCGCATCATCGAGGGCTACCAGTTCCACCTCGAGCATGGTCAGGTCTGCCCCGCCGGCTGGGACAAGAAGAAGAAGGCCTTCACGCCCGCCGACCCGGCGAAGCTCGCTGCCTACCTCTCCGCGAACGCCAGCGACCTCTGATCGCGCCTCGCTGAGGTCCCAACCCGTCGCCCCGGCCAGCTGGCTGGGGCGTCGTGGTCTTGGGGCGCTGACCCGCTGTCGGGTTCAGCGGTGGGCGGAGGGCTCGCTCAAGGTGGAGCGCGGGCGGCCTGTTGGAGTGGACGACGGCAAGTGGCTGCAACCCACCGCTCAACGCACCGTCGTCGCGCAGCGCTGCTCACTCATGAACGCAGCAGGCCATGAGCATGCCGCTGCAGTCGCTGCTGTCGAACCACTCGTACTCGTCGAACACCGAGCCGTGGTACGCGTCGCAGGTGGTCCAGTTGGGACGTATGTCGGCGCCCTCGTCGACATCGTAGACATAGGGCACGGCCAGACAGGTCCAGTCGCCGATGCCGCTGTTCCCGACGTACGAACGACAGATGTCGTCGCCATTGTGGCCGTGTGACGGACCGGAGAGGTGGGGAGAGACGGTCGCGAACATCGGCCAGTCCGATCCCGCGAGAGCGGCGCAGACGGCCTGGTAGCGGAGGCTCCGCAGGACGCAGTAGTCTCGCCCGAGGGTCACCTGTGCGCGAAGGGTGTCGGTGGCTTCGACGGACGCCTCGACCTCGGCGGTGAGGTCGAGCAGGTCCGCGGCCACGAGTCTCACCTCGTCATAGATGCAGCGGACGAAGCTCGCGGGGAAGCCGTCGAAGACGCACGAGGCGTGCGCTGGCTGGGCGAACAGCAGCGAGGCTGCACCGAGTATGGCTGAGCGCATCGGGATGCCTCGGATGGGGGTGGGGGGACCCGATTAGACCACGCCTCGCGGCTGCGGTGTAGCCATCGGGTGCTCGCAAGGCATCGTCTGCGCTTGCGCGGGACAACCAGGCGCTCGCCATCGGGACCGCCTACGGGGACAGGCTTCCGCAGTCCACCGCCAGCCCCTCGGCCTTCGCGCAGTCCGCCTCGACATCGAGCAGTGTTGTCGGAACGGTCATCACGGGGGCCGATCGGAGCGGGGCTTGTGCTGCCGAGGGCTCCCGCTGTCCGTCTCCGAGGTGAAAGCCATGGAAAGTAAGGTGCTGTGGGCCCATGATGGGAGAGCGTGGAGGCATCTTCGTGAGTGAGCCACCTCAGTTCGGGCAGCCGCACACGTCTCCTCCGGAGATCTCGAGTGACTTCGATGGGCACTGCTTGACCTTTCGGCCGCTGGCGCGTGCGGGTCTGATCGCTGCTCTGCTGCCGCTGTTCACGCTCTTCAGCGACCAGCTCGGGGGCCTCGGTCTCTTGCTGCTGATGGTCTGTATGGCCGCTCTGCTGTGGCTCGGCTTCGCGGGCTACGAGGAGCACATGCGGGTCACCGGGAGCGGTGTGAGGCTCGAGAGCCGCTTCGCCGGCTGGACGGTGCGCTCTGCTGCGCTGCGCTTTGCCGACATCAAGGCGGTCGTGGTGGATGACGAGCGCGGAGGCGTGCTGCGGTTCTCGCGGCGGGACGGAACCAGCAAGACAGCTCGGCTCGGCACTCACGACGACCACGTCAAGCTGGCCGCCTGGCTCACGGGCATCGTCGAGTCCCGCTCCGGCGTCGACGAGGGCAGTCGAGCAGACGTACCTGAGTCTCTGCGCCGGCTCGCGCAGGTTGCGAGAACCTAAGGGCCCGCGGGAACGGCCGACGGCTCTACGCAGTGAACCGGGAGCACACGCGCGAGCGCCGTCCACCCCAGCCCCCGAAGCACGGGATCCGGTCTACGCCTGACGGCAGCAGCAGGCTGGCCAGGCGAAGCACGAAGACCTCGGGGAGCAGACGCACGTGCGTTCGACCGCTCCGCGACTTGCCCTTCAGCTGCACACCAACTGTGCCGTCCGCCGCCAGCGACAGATGCTGCAGTGACAGCGGCCGCGGTAGACGCAGCGTGCGAGGCCCACACCGCGAGCCCGTACAGGCCCACGTACGGCTCGGTCGGTCGCGTCCGAACGACAGACCGCGACCGCACCAAACACTTGCGAAACAGTGCGGTATCAACGGTGGGAAACGCTGCTTGTCGTCTGGCAGGCTGCAGCTCGTCGCCTGACAGTCTTCCGGTGGTCGCGCGCCGACGGATGGGACAAAGCGTCGCCGGTTCGTTTTAGCAACCCTGCGGCGAACGTCTGGGCCGAGCGGCTGCTGCGCACACAGCACCGTGTGCAGAGACGTCTGGTTCGAGAGCACGGCGCAGGCTGTATCGACCACAGCCCGTGGTGATGAGAGGGCAATGGCCTGCGCTCTGCCTTCAGGCGTTGGGGGGGGAGGGCGGCCCACTCTGCGAGCAGCCATCAAGCAGCCTGCTCGGATGACCCTCTCGACTAGAGCGCGGCCGAGAAGAGCATCGGCTCCAGAGCCGGAGGCTGCGCAGCAAGGTCAAGCTGACGAGAGAGGGTCACGAGTGCCTCGAGGATCAGGACCCGCCACCCGGTGGGCTCCGGGCATCCGGGGGGGCGTCCACAGACCCAGCCGCCACGGTGCGCACCATCGGCAACAAACACAATGGCTGTGCGAGGGCCAGCACATCCAGGCTGTTGTGCCATCCACGCCTCGGCATCAGGAGGGAGTGCTTCGAGAACACTGTCCGGTTCGCCGATCTCCCAGCCGAGCTCGCCGCTCACGACACCTTCCAGTCCGAGAGCCCGACGCTCGGCTTCGTCCGCAATCCATCGGCAGACCCAGAGCGGCAGAGGCCACGACCCCGCTGGAACATCGAACGGCTCATTCGTGCAGCACTCACTCACAAGACACCCCCACAGGATGATGTTGATATTCATTATCATCTAGGTGGTGTTACCGCTCAAGGGATTCTGTGAAGTTGCGTCCCGCTTCACGAGTAGGGGATGCACAAGACGTGTCGCCATCGCCATCGTGCCCTCCTGGCCTCTCGCGGGACCTCCTACGCGCGGTCGGTGAATCCCGCGCCGTCCGCCCCCACCAGCGAACAGCCGCGGGCGGAAACTCGGGATGGGGGCAACCCCCGAGGTTCGGGGGCCACCGTGCGCAGCTGCTCTGAGAGCTTTGAGCAAACACCACGGTCCCAAAGTGCGCACAGCCCTTGCGCACAATCCCGCCTCGACCACCGAGCAACCTGCCCTCTCTCCCAGCTCTAGAACTGGAAGTAGATGAACTCCGGCCCCTTGATGCCGTAGAGCAACACGTACAGGAACATCGCGGAGCACACGACCGCCCAGACCCGCGGGCGCTCCAGGATCCGCTCCTTCAGCTGGAACCACCGCTGCGCCTCGTGCAGCCCGATGACGACCCACATCATCCAGAAGCCGTCGTCATAGTGCTCCGGCATGGGGAGACCGCGGCGAATCCAGCGCCAGTACTGCCACGGGCTGCGCAGGAAGAGGTGGAAGACGTAGGACTTGGCGACCTCCCAGGTGTCGGAGCGGAAGAAGATGTTGATGAAGCTGATCATCAGCATCGTGTTCGCGCAGCAGACGTAGAAGTAGAGCCACTTCAGCACGGCATTCGCCTGGAACGGCGCGCGCATGACCCGCAGCACCGGGGACAGGACGCGGTGGCCGACCATCGTGGCGCCGTTCAGTAGGCCCCACATCACGAAGTTGTAGGACGCGCCGTGCCACAGGCCCGAGAGGAACATCACGGCCATGATGTTGGCGAGGGTTCGCCAGTAACCGTGCCGGTTTCCGCCGAGCGGGAAGTAGATGTAGTCGCGGAACCAGTGGCCCATGCTGATGTGCCAGCGTCGCCAGCGCTCGGGGATGCTCGGCACGACGAAGGGCAGGTTGAAGTTCGGTCGGATGTCGTAGCCGAGGAGCCGGCCGAGGCCGATGGCGATGTCCGAGTAGGCGCTGAAGTCCACGTAGATCTGGGTGGTGAACAGCAGGATGGAGGTCAGCGCGTCGGGGCCCCACTCGACCGGAGCGGCGAACTGCGGCTCGATCCAGCGCCCCAGGCGGTCGCCGATGACCACCTTCTTGACGAACCCAAGCAGGATCAGGAAGACGCCCTCGGTGACCTGGGCCCGCGTCAGGCGGAAGTCCTTCTTGTACTGAGGCAGCAGGTGGGTGGCGCGCTCGACGGGGCCTGCGACCAGCTGGGGGAAGAAGGCGACGAACAGCGCGAAGTCTCGGAAGTTCGGGTCTGACTTGAAGTTTCCGCGGTAGACCTCGATCGTGTAGGACAAGGTCTGGAAGGTGTAGAAGCTGATTCCGACGGGCAGGATCAGCTGCAGGTGCCAGCGCTCGAAGTCGAGGGGCAGCCCGACCCCCGCGAGGCTGAAGGCCAGGGAGTCGAGGAAGAAGTTGTAGTACTTGAAGAACCCCAGGGCGCCGAGGTTCATCGCCAGCGACACACCGAGCCACAGCTTGCGCTGGCTCTGGGTGGGGGCCCGGTCGATGCGCAGCGCGCAGAAGTAGTCGACCACCGTCGACAGCAGGATCAGGCTGCACAGCCACGGGTTCCAGAAGCCGTAGAAGATGTACGACATCCCGAGCAGGAACCAGAGCTTCGCCTCCTTGCCCAGCCGGTAGTACACCGCCAGGACGATCAGCAGGAAGACGACGAAGACCTTGCTGTTGAACAGCACGTCAGTCCCCCTTCGGCTGTGGAACGGGGGACTCGCCGAGCGGGGTGGTCGCCAGCAGCTGCACGAGCTGGCGGGTGAGGATGGGCCTTCCGTGCAGGTTCACGTGCTTGTAGTCGGTGTAGTTTCGCTGCGGCTGCGGACTCATCCGAACGTAGGGATGGAACTCCGCGCGCATGTACCGATGAAACTCGGTGCTGAAGAGCCCTCGCTCGAAGCGCTCGTAGTACTCGGGGCTCGGCGGCAGGAAGAGCACCCATGGCTCGGCGCCCAGCGCTCGGACCTCCTCCATGAAGGCATGCAGCGCGTCGTGGTTGACCTGCCCGTCGCGGAGCGCGAGCTCCTCGGGCCCGAGCGGGAGCTTCGACGTGCGGTCGAGCTCTCGGAAGTTCTCCACCTGCTCGCGCATCGTGAAGGGCTTCGGGGGCTCGATGGTCGGCGGACCGTCCCGTCGCGGCGTGCGACCCAGGGTGTACTGGAGCCAGCCCTCGAGGCCATCGCGGAAGGGCTCACGGGCCCGGTGGAAGGTGGCCGGCGGTGCCGAGGCCAGGCTGTACTCGAGGCGGTCGGCCCAGGGCAGCGACTGCACCTGGAAGAGGTGGCGCGGGCGGAGGATGTGGTTCAGGTAGACGTGGAAGCCACCGATGTAGTCGAGCCAGTCGGCCCGGAAGTTGTCGTAGTGGACCGACGTGAGGACGCGGTCACCGGGTCGGATGTCCATGCCGTCGAGCATGGCCCAGGAGAACAGCGGGGCTCCTCGGTCGAAGGCGACCTTCTCGACGCCCCAGTCCAGCCCGCGTGCTGCGAGGTCACGCCGCAGCAGGTCGGCGTCGAAGGCCTCGCGGGTGATGGAGCTGCCCGTGATCCACACGACGGGCCGGTCTCCCCACACGGCGTCGCGGTCGAGGTGCCAGGCGTGGTGGGTGGTGGTGTACATCCGTCGGCCGCCGCGGGCGACCAGCTCGTCGGTCTGGACCTCGGAGCGTCCGTACCAGGCGAGGCGGGCGTCCTCGTGCACCACCAGTGACGTGGCGAAGTAGAGGACGAAGGCGAAGAAGACCACCCGGTAGACCATCCGGATCGCCAGTCGCGTCTCGTGCTCGGTCGCCTCGTCCACTGTCCCCCCGTCGGGTCGCGCGCTTAGCGTGCTCGAGAGCATTGGGCGAGCGCTTGGGATCGGCGTCCTTCCCTGTGAGATGGCAGACCAGCGCCTCCTGGCGGCTGTGAGCACCGTAACGCCGGGCGTTGGATCGAGTCTGATAGGGTGGTGAGTGGATTTTCCGCGTGCTAACCCCACTCAGGGTCATGGAGCCGAGCGGATGGACACGTCACTGCTGATGCGATGTCCCTCGCTGGGGTCCCCACTCACCGGGGTCGGCGAGGCGCCGGGGCTCGCAGACCTCACCGCGGTGCTGTCGTCCGTCGAGCTCGACGACGCTGAGGTGGCTGCGCTGGCCAAGGCCGATCCCGCGAAGCCCTACGGCCGGCAGGTGCTCGTCGACACCAAGGTGCTCGAGGGCATGGTCGCCCTGTGGACGCGCGGCGTGCCGTGCGCGCCCCACGACCATGGCGGTAGTGTCGGCGCGGTGAGGGTGCTGCAGGGGGAGGCGCTGCACACCGTCTGGCGGCTCGCGGAGGGTCGCCTGGAGAAGGTACGCACCCATCGCGTCGAGCGCGGCGAGGTGGTTCGCTGCGGCCCGAACATGATCCACAGCATGGTCGACGGTGGCGCCGAGCGCCCGCTCGTCACCCTGCACCTCTACGCCGACCCGATCGACCACATGGTCGTCTACGACCTCGACGCTCAGCGCACCTGCATCGTCGAGGGCACCTGCGGTGCCTGGGTGCCCCATGATGCGCCGGAGATGCTGCGGGCCGCTGTCGACGGCTTCGTTCGCGCCGTCTGAGCCCGCTCACATCTGGCGGCGATAGGGTGCGTCGTCGATGCGCGCTGCGACGAGGGTGAGGCCGTCCCGCTTCGCGAGGCCTCGCCGCACGGCGCGCGTGACGGTCTCTGCGTTGCTCGCGAGCACAGCACGCCCGCCGACGGAGCGTGCGAGGGCCTCCCAGGCAGGGTTGGCGAAGCGCACGCCTCGGTCTGGATGGGCGATGCGCTCCTGCTTGAGGGCGATCAGCGACAGGGTGGCGTCATCGAGGACGACGACGACGATGGGCCACTCGTTCTCAGCGGCGGTGACCAGCTCGCCCATGCACATCTGCAGCCCCATGTCGCCGGTGATGCAGACGGTGGGGTGCCCGTGCGCAGCGGCCGCAAGGGCGGCTGGGAGGCCATAGGCCATGGAGGCGAAGCCGTTCGACTGCAGGAGCCGGTCGGGTGCGGCTGCATGCCAGACGTGGGAGGCGGTGATGCGATGGGCTCCGACATCGAGGGTGACCACCGTGTCGGGTGTGGTGCCGGCCTGCACCGCGCGAATGGCGGTGGCCGGCCCAAAGGTGGACTCCTCGAACACCGCGTCGTGGCGCCTGCGGTGTGCGGCAACGTCGTCGAGGCTCCATGTGCTCCCGCCGCCCAGCAGGGCGTCGACGGCGGAGGGGAGGGGACCCGCGTGCAGCTCGTCGATCCGTGCTGGCAGATCGGTGGTGGCGTGGTCGTCCAGCACGACCACCTCCGGGAGGTCTCCCCAGCCTGGCAGCCAGTGATCACGCAGCTCCACTGGGTCCCAGCCGATGAGGAGCAGGCCGTCCGCGCGCTCGATCAGGCTGCGGTGCACGGCGTCAGCGACGGGGGACAGGCCGGCGGCACCCGCCGACCAGCCGGTGCCCTCCGGGATGCCTCCCTTGCCCTTGTAGGTCGTCAGCACCGGTGCGCGGAGGCGCTCACCCAGCGAGGCGAGCGCTGAGTGGCGGGCCGCGAAGCCAGCGAGCACCACCGGATGCCTCCAGCGGGCGACACGCTCGACGAGCGCTGCAGCCGGTGCCGACGCAGCCGGAGCGGGCGGGGGAGGGAGCACGGACGTGGCGCAGGGAGCGCCCGCCACCTCGGTGGGTACCTCCAGCCAGACCGGGCCGGGTCTGGGGGCCAGCGCCGTCGCGAGCGCGCGCCGCACCTCGCCCGGCGCCCCCGCCTCGGTCATGCGCCACCAGGCCTTGGCCGACCCGTCCAGGAGCTTGCCCTGGTCGAACATCATGTGGGTGTAGCGACCGTGGCGGTCCGAGCGGTAGCGCGAGGTCAGCGCGAGCACGGGAGCGCGGTCGAGCCAGCAGCCCACCACACCCGAGATCATGTTGGTCAGTCCAGGTGAGATGGTCGCGAGGCAGGCTCCGGGTGCGCCGGTGAGCTGGGCACTGGCGTCGGCGGCAAACCCGGCGCTGGCCTCGTCACGAACGAGGTGGAACGCGATGCCGGCCTCGGCAAATGCACGGACGAGGTGCAGCGAGTCTCCACCCGGCATGCCCCAGGCGTGTCGGGTTCCGCACATCGCCAGGGCCTCGGCGACGTGATCGGCGACAGTGGTCATGGGGTCCTCCGAGGTACAGGGGTATCCGTTGGAGGGCAGGATGAGCGAGCGCGCTCGAGGCTTCGTGTGGGTCACGCTGGCGTACGTGGTCGCGGGTGCGGCTGCGGGCGCCGTCGTGTGGGCACGCGGCGGTGACTCTGGCCTGTGGACGGCCTTTCTCGCTGATGTAGCGGGCACGCTGGCGATCTTCGTGTTCAGTCGAATCTTCGACAACACCAGCTTCTACGACGCCTACTGGTCGGTGGCCCCGATCGCACTGGCGGGCTGGTGGGTCTGGGCTCTCCCCGGTGACCCCACTCGGGGGGCGCTGGTCTTCGCTCTGGTCACGCTCTGGGGCCTCCGGCTGACGCTCAACTGGGCCACGGGCTGGCCCGGCCTGCACCACGAAGATTGGCGCTATGTCGATTTTCGACGGTTTGGGAACTGGTACTGGCCCATCTCTCTGGCTGGCCTGCACATGTTCCCGACCGTGCAGGTCTTCCTCGGGATGCTGCCCGTGTGGCTCGCTGCACGCTCCACGGCGCCGCTCGGGTGGCTGGATGGCGTCGCTGCGGTCGTGACGCTCGCCGCGGTCGTCATCGAGGGGCTCTCCGATCTGCAGCTGCGTGCCTTCGTGGCTCGGGGGGATGGCGGCATCTGCGAAGAGGGACTCTGGCGCTGGTCCCGGCACCCGAACTACTTCGGCGAGATCCTGTTCTGGGTCGGCCTCGCGCTCTTCGGGCTCGCCACGGAGCCTGCCGCCTGGTGGGGCTGGACGGGGGCTGTGGCCATCATCGCGATGTTCGTCGGTGTGAGCGTGCCGCTCCTCGACAACCGGAGCCTCAAGCGTCGTCCCGGCTACGCGGAGCACATGAAGCGGGTCTCCGCCATCGTGCCCTGGTTCCGTAGGTCAGCATGATTCCGCTCGTCGCGTCGTGTGCGCTCCTTGCCGCACCCTGCCAGCGCACGGACGGCGCGCCGGTCGAGCCCGTCGATGGCGCGGTGGCTCTGCCCGTGCAGCTCCGACCCATCGCCACAGGATGCGGCCGGGTCGTCGATCTCGATGAGGGCCCGGCCGACGTGCTCTTCGTCACCGACCAGCGCGGCACCGTGTGGCGGCTCCCCCGCGAGGGCTCGGCGGAGAAGTGGCTCGAGGTAGAGGTGAGCTTCGGCGGCGAGCGTGGCCTGCTCGGACTCGCACTCCATCCCGCCTTCGCCGACAACGGACGCCTGTACACCAACCGGACGCTGCAGGACGGGGATCGCCTGGTGAGTCGGGTCGAGGAGTGGCGAGTCGGTCCAGCGGGGCCCCGGCTTCATCACCTCGTCTACGAGGTGGTCCAGCCCTTCGGCAACCACAACGCCGGTCACCTCGAGTTCGGGCCGGACGGCATGCTCTACGTGGGCTGGGGCGACGGCGGCAAGGCCGGCGACCCCTTCGGCCACGGCCAGAATCGCTCCACCGCGCTCGGGTCGATGTTGCGGCTCGATGTCGACACTCAGCCCTTCGGTGTTCCTCCCGACAATCCCTTCGTCGGCCAGGAGGACGTCCTGCCCGAGATCTGGGCCTATGGACTGCGCAATCCGTGGCGCTACACCTTCGACCCCCAGGGGCGGATGGTCGTGGCCGACGTCGGACAGAACGCCTGGGAAGAGGTCGGCTTCTTGACCTCGGGCGATGACGCGGGCTGGAGCGTGCGCGAGGGGAGGTCGTGCTTCCGTGGCGCAGCATGCACGTCTGAGGGGCGTCGTGAGCCCTTCTGGAGCTACGGCCACGACCAGGGCTCGTCGGTGACGGGCGGAGTCGTCGCGGGCGCAGGGCCACTGTCGGGCCTGTATGTGTTGGGGGACTACGTCAGCGGACGGCTGTGGGCGCTCCCGCTGCCCAGTGCGCTCGACGGTGTGCTCGATGCCGGACTCCCTCTCGGGCGCTTCGAGGTCCACCCGGCGACCTTCGGGCGCCTGGAGAGTGGGCATGTCCTGGTGGCCGACCACCACAGCGGAACGATCTATCAGGTTCAAGGGAGGCAGTGATGCAGCCAGAGCGCTGGCGACAGGCATGGAGAGACGGCCGGACGGGCTTTCACCGAGAGGCCGTGCACCCCGATCTCCTCGCGCAGGCCGAGTGGTTCGTCGCCGGCGGACGCCGGGTGCTCGTGCCGCTGTGTGGCATGACCGTCGACCTCCAGCATCTCGCCGAGCACGGCCTCGAGGTCGTGGGCGTCGAGCTGTCCGGCTTGGCCATCGGACGCCTCTTCGAGCGGGAGGGTTGGCCACCCGCCGTCGACGACCACGGTCCCTTCCGGCGCCATCGGGCGGGCCGCGTCACGGTCCTCGAGGGCGACATCTTCGACCTCGATCCGACGCTGGTCGGCACCTTCGACCGCTTCTGGGATCGCGCTGCGCTGGTGGCGCTGCCTCCCGAGATGCGTGCGCGCTACGTGCCTCAGATCCGGCGCCTCGCGGCCCCCGGCGCACGGCTGCTGCAGAACGCGTTCACCTACGCGCCCGGGCTCCGCGAGGGGCCACCCTTCAGCGTCCCGGCCGACGAGGTCGGTCGTCTCTACAGCGGTGCGGCGCTCGAGCGCGCCCGCCACGAGCCGCTCGAGGTGGCTGGCGGGGAGTTCATGGTGAGCACCTACCGAATCACGCTCTGAGCACGCGAGCCCGCCGAGGGGCGGGCTCGTGTTGACGGAGAGCCGTGGGCTCGCCGTGCTCTAGAACTCGTCGACCTGCTCGTCCTGCAGCGAGGCGAGCACGTCGTAGGTGATGAACACCTCGGCGAGGGCCTCTGGCACGTACTCCGTGAAGCGGACGCTGTTCCGCTGCGGGTCGTAGAGCCACTGGTCGCCCTCGGTGAAGCCGAACACGACGCCCTCGTAGAGCACGGTGACCTCGATGGTGCCCTCGACCGGGAGCTGACTCAGGAAGAACTCGCGCTTGAGACCGGACGCCTGCACACCGAGGAGCTCGAGGACGGTGTCCCACTCGTTGGTGCGGATGTCCCACTCGATCCCGCCGACGTTGCGCGTGATCCAGAGGTAGTTGGCGCCAGGCTCCTCGTCGCCGAAGATGCCACCGTTGGAGAAGCTCTCCGGGTGGACGATCGACGAGAAGCTGACGTTGTCCGCGCTCGGCTTGAGGTCGAGCAGGTACTCGGCGAACTCGTTGCGACCGATCGGGTTGGAGTTGGAGTGGTCGTCCTCATCGGAGATCAGCACGATGTGGAGCGAGGCACGGTCGCGGATAAAGCCGTCGTTGTAGCCGTTCTTCTTCAGCTCGATGCCGGTGTAGATAGCCTCGCGGCCGCGCTCGTCACCGGAGCCCGAGGTGCCCATGCGGGCCATGCCCTCGAACACGTCGACCGGATCTTCCGTCTCGGGGTCGATGTAGCGCAGGCCACGGACCTCGCGGAGGCGACCCTGATGCTGGGGATCGGCCATGTCGGTGGAGACCACGCCGACGTGGTAGTCGAGCCCTGACTGCAGGAAGAACTGCATGAAGGCGTCGAAGTTCTCGGTCAGCGCCTGCTGCTCTTCGGCCATCGAGCAGGAGTTGTCGATGGCGAAGAGCACATCGACCTGCGGCGTCGTGACCTGGACGATCCGGTCTTCCTGCTGCTGATTCTCGAGCACCGCGGGGTTGTCGACACCGTAGGCGTCTTCGTTACCGCTGATGTCGGTCTCGGAGGCACAGGCGGTGGTCAGCACCAGCGCCAGTCCAAGCAGTCTCCGCATCCTTCACCTCTCCCGGGTCCGGCCCACCCTGCCTGCCGTGGCGCACGTGTGCACGCACCGGCGTCGGCAGGAGGAAGGGTAACTGATGCCTGCACGTTCCGCAGGGTCGCCCCGAGGTGGATGCGTCGAGTACGATGCGAGCGGGCCGGAGGCGGGTTGCGGGCAGAGCGTCGGTTGGGTCGAGCGGTGTGGGTCGCGGGGCTACTGATGTTGGTCGCGAGCGACGCCGTGCTGTTCTACGAAGGCACACTGCCGACCACGCTGAATCCGCTGTTCGCGCGCTCGATGGTCGACCGGCGGGCGCAGGAGCTGACCTTCGACCGCCTGTTCCATCGGTCGGTCTTCACGGGCGAGGTCCGGTCGCGCCTGGTGGATGTCGAGGCTGTCCTCGACGACGGTGCGGGCATCCGGCTCGGCATCAAGCAGGGCATCCGGTGGCACGACGGGCAGCGACTCGTGGCCGCCGACGTGTGCTTCACGGTGAGCGCCCTGCTCGACCCCGCCACACCGTCCCAGATGGCGCGGCCCTACCGAGAGGTGCTCGCAGGGTGCAAGGTCGTCGATCGAAAGACGGCCATCATCCGCTTCACCCGCGCCCTGCACAATCCGGCCGAGCAGCTCTCGTTTGCCTTGCTCCCCAAGCACGCCTTCGACGGCCTGCCCATGCGGCCTGATGACGACTTCGCGGTGCGGCCGATCGGCACCGGGCCGATGCGGGCGCGGAAGGGACGGAGCGAGGTCTACTTTGACGCCAACAGCAATGCGCATCACAGTCCGTCCATCGGCGCCCTGCGCCTCTCGGAGGGGGGAGACCCGCTCGTGCAGGTCCGCACGCTGCTCAACGGCGGTGTGCACGGCTTGATCGCCGTACCGCCGGTCCTGCGAGCCGACATCATGTCGTCGGACGAGGTCTCGCTGAAGTCCTACGATCTTCGCTCGTGGTGGTTCATCGCCGTCGACACCGACCATCCCGTCCTCGGGAGCGTCGATGTACGGCATGCCCTCGATGCAGCGCTGGACCGGCGGCAGCTCCGCGAGCTGACCCTCGGCTACGACCCCGAGGACCCGGTCCAGCCATGCGAGTTCGTGTCGGGGCCCTTTGTGCCGTCTTCGCCGTACTACAACCGCGGCGTGCCCGTGCGGCTGCGCTCGGATCTCGCGGAGGTCCGAGAGCGCATGGTCGCGGCTGGAGCGACGGAGCAGCACGGGAGCTGGATCGTCGACGGTGAGCCGGTGACCCTGCGAATCGGAATGCACGCTCCTCTGGACCTCGAGGCCCGGGACCTGCTCAACCTCGTGGGCAATCAGCTGCAGGCGGCGGGCTTCTCGCGGCGCGTGTTCAAGGTCTCGGACGACGACTGGTCCACCAAGGCGCTGCCGGGCAAGCTCAAGGGCGAGTTCGATCTGCTGATCGGCAAGTGGTCGTTCGGGGTGGTCGAGAACGTCGGGCCGCTCTTCGAGACACGCACGTCGAATCGCGGTGCTCTCAACCTCTTCAACTACAGCGAGCCCGAGGTCGACCGTCTCGTGCGTGCTTGGGAGGACGCGCGCACCATCGGCCAGGCGCAAGAGGCGTATCAAGCACTGCATCTGCACCTGGCGGAGCAGCGGCCCTACCTCTTCTTGTGGAAGCTCGACACGAAGTCGGCGTGGCGGAATGAGGTCACGGGCGCCACGGTCTCTCCCTACTGGTACTTCACGGACTTCGATGGCTGGAGCTTCGAACCCGATGAATGAGGCACGGAAGGCACAGGTCGACGTGCATCAGGCGCCGTCTGGATGATACACGCGCCTGTGTGGAGGGTCGTCGATGGTTCTGCTTACTCTCATGCTTCTCGGTGGCTGCCAGGAAGAGGAAGAGGTGCCGCCGGCGCCCATCGAGCGTGGTGATGCGGCTGCATGCATCGGCAACAACCTCGGCATCCAGTTCGAGTTCGTCGAGGTGAACTACCAGGTCAGCGGCGTGATCGAGGAGGTTGGGGGCGGCATCCAGTACAACCTGGTGCCGTGCGACATCTCCACGACGCAGACCATCCAGTTTCGGTCCGAGGATGGTGTGGTCTGGGCCCTCGGCTGGCGAATTCGTGACCGCTCTGGTCTCGATGTCGCGCCGGGCATGCCGCTGCTGCCCGGCACCGAGATCGACGTGGTCTTCCGGGGAGCGATCGACGGCAAGGCCCACAACGGCTTCATCGTGCGCGACGAGTACGGCATCGTCGCGGCCGTCAACATGAGCGACCAGTACAAGGCACTCTACGACGCCGACATGGCGCCTCTCTCGGTCAACTACGGTGAGTGGGTGACGGGCGCCGACATGGAGTGTGGCGCCGCGAATGGCTACGCCATCGACTTCCAGGGCGACGACACCCTGACGCTCTCGCCCTTCGACCGGGGCAGCTTCATGCTCGAGGGTCGCGAGATGAACGCTCTGGCCATCTCTGCTCTCGAGTACGAGACCGAGACCTCCTGCGCGGCGACCGGCAACGAGCTCGGCTGGGCCGTCTTCCGGATGGAGACCCTCGAGCCGAGTGTCGAGACTCCGACGGAGACCGGCACTGCTACGGGCACGGGCACGGGCACTGCTACGGGCACGGGCACCGGCACAGGCAGCACAGACACCGGCGACACCGGCACCTGAGCTACTGCGCGTCGTCGGCCTCTTCGTCCTGCTGACTGCGCTCGAACCAGCGGATCATCAAGCTCGACTCGTCATCCGGCTCCTCGACAATCTCCCGTTCCTCCATCGGCTCGAGGACGATGGAGACGAGGTTGCGTCGGGGGGCGACGGTGTAGTTGATGTTCTGGGAGACGAAGCCGGGCGCGGAGACCGTCAGGTTGAGCTCCATGCCCTTCGTGAAGATCACGGGGGCACCTTCGTAGGTGTAGAGCATGCTGGCCTCCCAGATGCCGGACAGCGGCTCGACGTTGCGTCGGCCCTCTGTACCGGGGAGGCGCACCCAGGCGGAGTCGATCGGGGCGCCCGAGGCGTCCTTCACTTCGATGGTGACGATCTGCGGTTTTTCGGCGGCGGCGGGAGAGCTGCAGAGCAGCAGTGCCGCAACGACCATGGGAGTGCCGCGCATGGCTCTCTCCTCCTGTCCGCCGACATAACACCAGACGAAGGGAATCCTGCCGGCGAGATACGGGATAGAGTGGTGCGCCCGGTTCTGGAGAGCGGTTGAACGGTCCATTGTCAGCGCTGTTGTTTGCGCTCGGTCTCGGCGGCCAGGCGCATGCCGCCGACCCCAGCTGCGGCGCCGAGTTCTACGACGTGAACTGGCTCGTCAGCGGCATGAACCGAGCTGAGGCCGAGATCGTGGGGTTCGATCTCGATGATGCGGCCATGGTGCTGGAGGAGCTTCACAAGACGCTTCCGTGCTTGGCCGACCGCATCCACCCCAAGCACTTGGCACGCTTCGGGCGCCTCAAGGCCATCGCAGCCTTCTTCGACCAGGATGAGATGGACATGGCCTACTGGGGGCGTCTCGCTCTCGGAGTCCAGGTTCCTTGGCCCGAGGCCTTCGGCCCAGAGCATGCCGTGCGGGATGCCTTCACGTTCATCGAGCCCGCGGGCAGCGTCGAGGTGTCTGGCAAGCAGCTCCTGCCTCCGAAGGGTGGTGCGCTCACGCTCGACGGGGAGCTGCTGCGTCGTCCACGAGCGGGCCTGGAGATGGCGCACTTCGTGCAGGTCTACGACAAGTCGGGGTTGCTGGTCGAGAGCCTGTGGGTCGACGGTGTGGCCTTTCCAGACCGGCTGCTCGAGGAGGGTGGAGCCGTCGCTGAGGTTCCCAAGTGGTACACGGCTCCCGACGCCGAGCTCGATCCGACTGCGGTGGTCGAGCTGTCGTCGAGTGAGCTCGCGAAGCGCGACAAGGCACTTCGCAAGGCCGAAGAGAAGGCCTACTACGAAGAGCGTCGGCAGCAGAAGGTGCTCGAGCGCGAGCAGGCCCGAGCCGAGGCGCGGCAGGAGCGCATGCGCAAGCAGCGGGAGAAGGAGGGAGCGCCCCCAGTGGTCGAGGTCGTCGAGGCCGATGGCCCCGTGAAGGCCGCCGCCCCTACCGACTGGGTCGGGATGTCGTTCGACCACGACAAGGCCTCCGTGGGCTCCGTCACCCTCGCTGAGGTGGGCTCGGACTGCCACGACCTGGTGGCCCTCGAGCCGTTCGCGCTCATGGGCAAGCTCTCCCGCGACACGATTCGCTGTCTCGAGACCTCGATGCGACTCGCGGAGCGACAGACCCGCAAGGATGCCATCTCTCGGGTGCTGATGGCGGATGCCTTCGCGCGGGAGGAGGTGCACCGCTGGGAGGGGGCCGTCCGGCGGCACCTCGAGGAGATCGACCGGTCCGATGCCGATCTCTGCTACATCTTTGCCCGCCACCTGGCCCAGAAGGGCGAGGAGTTCCTCCCAGAGGCCATCCGCTACGCGAACCTGGCTCTCGAGAACTCGCTCCAGTGGGAGGGCGAGCTGCGCGTGAAGCGCATGTACCAGCTGCACCGCATCAATGCTCTCGGCGCGCAGCAGCTGTGGTACGAGGCCGAGCAGGAGAACGTGGCGCGGCCCTCACGGCAGGTGCGGATGCGTGCGGGCTTCTGGCGCAACCAGACGAAGAACCTGGCCCGCGAGTGGCTGTCCTTCAGCCTGGACGCCGGGCTCGACCACGCCGCACCCTTCGAGCTGTGTGTGCAGGCGGCCGGAACGCAGCAGTACTGCGAGGCGGGCTGAGACGCAGCGCGTCTACGTCAGTAGAACATCCCGAGCTCGAGTCGAGCCTCTTCGGACATCCGGTCCATGTCCCAGGGAGGGTCGAAGGTGAGCTCGACGATGGCGGTCTTGACGGCGGGGAGAGCCTCGACCTTGGCCTTGACGTCGTCCGCGAGGACTTGCCCCATGCCGCAGCCCGGGGCGGTGAGGGTCATCACGATGTCGACGACCGTGCCCGCCTCGGCCTCGCGGATGATGCAGTCGTAGATCAGGCCGAGATCGACGATGTTGGCGGGAATTTCGGGGTCGTAGCAGGTGCGGAGCTGGTCCCAGATCATGTCCTCGGTCAGGACGGCGTCGGGGTCGAAGGTCGCCACCGGGGCCTCGGTGCTGTCACGACCGATCGCATCGGCATCCTCGGCGGACACGCGAACCAGGCGGCCCGTCGTGAGCTGGACGGTGAAGTTGCCGCCCAAGACCTGCGTGACCCAGCCGCGAGCGCCCGCAGCGACCGGGATGCGATCCCCGTCGGGGATGAGGATGACCTCAACGTCCCGCGTGAACTCCACGTCATCCATCATGTGGGCCATGGCCTTCCCTGCAGTCGGCACCGGGTAACCCGGCGCGTGCCAGCGGAGCGTGTCGTCTGGAGAAGGCTGCATCCGAACCGAGTAGTGCGTGCGTCAAGCAGCGGCTTGCCCAGGTGCCGTCGGGAAGCGCAGGATGCACCACCCTCTCGACCACATGTTCAGAGCTTGTCGTAAACGGTTCTGTGAGCCAACCTACTCTTGACTTCCGACAGGTGTCGGATGTACAAAATTGGTAGGAGGACGTCCACCGGTCAGCGTTCGGTTCTGGTAGCGGAGCAGGGGGTGAGCGCAACCTTTAATCGCGCGTTCATCTGGGTAGTGCATCGCTTGCAGCCATCGGCACCGAACGTTGACCCGTGGGCGTCCTACATCAGAAGAGGCAGTCGGTAGGCAGAGGCTCCTGGAACTGGAGCTCGCCGAACCATCCGTCCGGCAGCGCCGCCGGTGTGAAGCCACTGTCGAACGACCCCTCGAGCGCGTCCCCGACGTAGCCTCCAGGCGCCATGTGGGCGCGGATGAAGACTGGTTCGGTGCGGGAGAGGTCGACTCCGGCCTCACTCCGCTCGAAGGGGTTGTCGTCGGGGTGGCTGTGCGCCAGGACCCGTCGGGTCACCAGCTCACCCTCTGGCGTGACGACCTCCCACCAGTCGGCGTACTGATCGCAGCCGGTCTCGTCGCTCCGAATGGTGACGAAGACCGTCAGATCTCCGCTCTCGCCGGTGGCGCGCGCTGCGACGACATCGGCTCGGGGGCCCGCCGTGCCTTCAGACGCGCTGCCTGCAGTGAGGCTGCCGAGCGGGTCGGACTCTCCTGGCTGGCTGGCGTCACTGCTCGGGGGAGCGCATGCCATGGTGGTGAGTGCGACGAGGAGCCAAGGGATTGAAGGCATGCATCTCCCGACGTGCTAGCAGGATGCCCTGCCGCGGACTGATGTGAGCGTACCTTCTTCCCTCCACCCCGCCACGCTGTGGGGCCTGACCGGTGTGGTGCTGCTGCTCGGGCAAGCGCTCTTGCGGCTCGTGCCGCTGGCAGCAGAGCCGTTCGTGCAGCCTGGCTTCACGACGCTGCACTGGGTGTTGTACGCGGCCTTCGCGGTCTTCATGGCGTGGTCGGAGGGCTATCGTGGCTTTCAGAAGGCCTTTGCGCCGCGGGTCGTGTCGCGTGCGCGCCGGCTCCCGTCACGCCCCGCCTGGACATGGGTGCTTGCACCGGCCGTGTGCATGGGACTGCTCCACGCGACACGCAAGCGGCTGATCGTCAGCTGGGTGCTGCTGGTCGGCATCGTGTCGCTCGTCGTCGCCGTCAAGCAGCTGCCTTGGCAGTGGCGAGCCATCGTCGATGGGGGAGTGGTCGTCGGCCTCGGATGGGGCGTGCTCGCGGTGTTAGCCTTCGCGGTCAGGGGCTCGGAGGCCGATCCGGAGTTCCCGGCATGAGTGCGGTGGCCAGGTCGGCAACCACCTGGTCTCCCTGGGCAAGCGCCAGCCTTCTGGCGCGCTCCGCGTGCTGTGTGTCGTCGGGGCGAAGCCGCGCGAGCGTGAGGAGGACATCCTTTGCGGCGAGCCGATCACCGACCGCGTCGAGGAGCAGCAAGGACTGCTTTGCTAGGGCATAGGCGGCGGGGTCATCGCCGTTGTCCATGTGGAAGCGGGCGAGGTGACCCAGGGCGCGACCTTGGTAGCGATGGTGCCCGTGCTGGCGGAACGTGTGGAGGGCCTGGCTGAGCAGGTTGGCAGCGGCTGCCGAGTTGCCAAGCCGATGGGTGGCGATGGCGAGGTTCGCCCTGGCGCGGGCCTGCTGGAGAGAATTCGTGGAGCTGTGTCGCTCGATGAGCTCTGCTAGGAGCCCGGCCGCCTCTCGAGGGGCACCCTGCTCGAGGAGGAGGCGCGCCAGGTCTTGGGCGACATCGATGCGGTCGGCACCGGCCGAGAGCTCGTGAGCACGCTCGAGATCGCCTCGTGCGGCGCCGTAGTCCTTGCGCTCGAGGGCGACTCGCCCACGACCCGCCAGCACGCGTGCGCACAAGCTGCTGTCACTCGGCAGTGGCCCCGCGAGCAGGGCAGCGGCCTCGTCGAGCCGACCCAGCGCCACCAGCGCTTCGCCCCGCGCGATGCGGAGGGCGGGACGACCCGGCTCACCGGATGGCCAGCAGTCGGCAGCCTGCTCGTACAGCGCCACCGCATCCTCGAGCCGCCCGATCTGTGCCGTCAGCTGTCCGAGCTGCGCGAGGAGTCGGGCTTCGTGCGAGGCCTCGCCGGCGGCCCGGACCGTCGTGAGGGCCTGGGTGAGCTCGGACATGGCACCGCTCAGGTCGCCAGCGAGTCGGAGCGCCTCCGCCAGCTCGGCCCTCACCGGAGCGAGGTCGGCGCCTGGCAGTGCGAGGGCTGCACTGTAGAGGCGTGCTGCACCGTCAGGAGCGGCGCCTCGAAGCTCACGTCGCGCACCTGCGAGGTAGCGCTCCCGAGCCCGGGCCGTCTCGCCTGCCCGCTCCCAGTGGTGCCCGAGAGCACCGAGCACCGGTCCGAGATCCCCGCTGTGTCGGGTCTCCAGCGTTCGCGCCACGACATCGTGCAGGCGTCGCCGCTCGTCCTCGCCGAGGCTCGCGTAGGTCACCTCTCGAACCCGAGCGTGCAGAAACTGCACCTGGCCATGCGCCTCCGGGGCGAGGATGTGGTGGGTGACGAGGTCCTGCATCGCGTCCAAGAGGGTCAGGCCGGCCAGGGTCGGGTTCCAGCGGGCACAGACCTGCTCGAGGACATCCCAGGACACCTGGCGACCGAGCGTAGCCGCGACCCGTGCGAGGTCCTGCGAGGTGGACTCCAGCGCCCGGAGGCGAGCCTGGAGCATGCGCTGGACCGACGCAGGCGTGGGCAGGGCGTCTGGCGCCGGTGCAACGCGGGACTCCCCAGACAGGTCGGCGAAGCGCCAGCCCGCCTCTCCGCGGGTGAGCACACGCTCCGCGATGGCCGCGCGCAGGAACTCGGCGACGGCGAACGGCACGCCGCGAGAGCGCTTGGTCAGGAAGTGCACGAAGTCCGATGGCACGGAGGGCAGTGCCAGCATGTCCGCGACCATGTGCCCGACGTCATCTTCGCCAAGCAGTGCGAGCTCGATGCCGGTGCAGCGGCTCAGCAGCGCTTGGAGAGCAGGGCTGGCGTCGTCCCTGCGGGCCGTACCGACCACCAGGATGCCGGGATGCGGGTTGGCCTCGAGCTCGGCAAGCCACGCCGTCGTCAGGGGGTCGGCCCACTGGAGATCGTCGAGGAGCAAGAGGAGGGGCTGCTCAGTGGCCCATGCAGCGAGTGTCTCGGTCAGGGCGCCGAGCAGCCGACGCCGCGCATCGCTCGGCTTCAGCGGCTCGGGTCGGGGCTGGAGGGCCTGGCCGGGCAGGGTCTGCAGATCGGGGAACGTGTCGGCGAGGATCGGACCGCGTGGTCCCAGCAGGCGCTCGGTGGCTGCCTGGCCCTGGTGGCGACACCGATCGGCGAGCTCCTCGAGGGGCTGCCGCAGCGGGTGCAGCGGCCCGGCCATCGCCGCTCCCACGGCCTCGACAGGCAGACAGGCACCCGTGAAGACATCCCAGCCAGAGGTGGCTGCCAGGCGCGACACGTGCATGGCGAAGCGGGTCTTGCCAATGCCATTCGGGCCGCGGATGACCGCGAGGCCGGTGGACGTACTGCGCTTGGGATCGGTGCGGTCGAGCCAGCTTCGGACGGTCTCCAGGGCCTCCTGCCGTCCGGTGAAGCGCGGCCGGTACAGGTAGGGGCGGGGACGCGGCGGTGAAGGGGCCCCGGATGCTGGGCGGGCACCGAGCTCGTGCAGCACGACGGCCACGTCTTCGGCGTACCCGATGCGGTCCTGAGGGCGCTTCTCAAGCAGTCCCAGCACCAGCTCCTCGAGGCGCCGAGGCATGCCGCTGACCAGCTCGGTCGGCGGCACGGGCTGGGCCTCTAGATGCTGGTAGAGAATCGAGCCCACGGAGTGGCTCCGGTAGGGAAGGCGCCCCGTGAGCAGCTCGTACAGAATCACGCCGAGGGCGTACAGGTCGGTGCGGGCGTCAGCGAGGTCGCCGCGAATCTGCTCGGGCGACATGTAGGAGACGGTGCCGTGCAGCCGTGCGTCCGTCGCCAGCTGCTCCCGTCCGCCGATGGCGGTGAAGCGGGTGGTGAGGCCGAAGTCCATCAGCACCGGGCTGCCGTCACGCCGAACGAAGATGTTCTCGGGCTTCAGGTCGCGGTGGACGATCCCCTCGCCGTGGAGGAACGCCAGCGGACCGCACAAGCGGAAGGCGAGGTCGAGGATCTCGGTGAGCGCCCCTCCGGCGACCTCGGGACGCTCGGTGACGGCGACGCGCTGCTGAAGCTCGAGGGGCGTGAACTCCTCGGTGACCTCGTCCTCCAGGTCGAGCAAGTGGGTGGCTGCATGCTCCGTGTCCAGCTCGGCGAAGCTACCGAACTCGCTCCGATCGCCTGTCGCGGCGGAGAGGTCTGCTGCGTGCTGGCGCAGCGAGACGCCCTCGATGAGCTCCATGGCGTACCAGGGAAGGCCCCCCTGGACTCCCTGGTCGAGGATCCGGACGATCCCTGGGTGGCGGATCCGGGACAGGGCGCGGATCTCCCGGCGCAGACCGTGGAGGTGACGCTCGTCGGGGACCTTGACGGTCTTCAGCGCGACCGGAGCATCCGTGTGCACGTGTGTCGCCCGGTACACCACGCCCATGCCACCCCGACCGATGGTCTCGTTCAGCTGGTACTCGCCGATCTGGTGGGGGCGGGTCAGGGTGATCTCCGTACGGCCATTCTGTCACGGGTGTCGTCCACTGGCCCTCTAGGCCGCGTGACCGCTCTCACGCGTCTCCAGTGCAGCGGCTCGCTGCAGAGCGTCGTCGTCAGGGGGACGTCTTGGTCGACTCTCGGCCCACGTGCTCACGAACCTCCTTCATGACGCTGAGGAAGCCTCGCGTGCGGATCATGTTCAGGAGCCAGCGGGGAAGGCGGGGACCGCCGGCCTGAATCGCGATCTCGTGGACGACGTGAACGCCGCTTCCGGACGCGTGGGGAGCGATGGACCAGTAGCCGCTGTTCTTGGGCGTTCGGATCGTGCCCTTGTCGACGGCGAGGGGTTCTTCGGTCGCCGCAGACCAGGCGATCGTCGTCTCGGCGGCCTTGGACTCCACCGTCACCCAGAGGAGCACGACGCGATCGGTCATGCCCCAGATGTGCTGGCGCTGGAAGACGAGCTGGCGGCTGTCGTCGGTGCGCTCGACGCGTGACTCGGCGATCGGCCAGATGAGCTCCTCGTACCTGTCGAGGTCCGACAACAGAGTGCTGGCGGTCTCCGCGTCGTGCTCGGGCCAGTGACAGGTGGCCCGCATCGCGGCACCCTCGGGATGCGATTCGTCTCGCATCTCGATTCGGCAGTCGCTCGTCTCTCGGGCGGGAGCGAAGCCGTCCGAGGCGAGGGCCATGGGTGTGAGCAAGGTCAGCCACATGTCTCACGATGAACACGCCAGGCGGTCATGGACCACCCCATGCGGTAAGGAGACGCTCAGAGGAGGCGAACGCGATGCTTTGGTGGGCTTGGATGGCGTGCAGCGCTCCGACTCCTCCAGCGAGCTCCGGTCCACCAGGAGTGACGGACGCGGTCGTGACCGTCGGAACCGTCTTGCCTGTCGTGGGTGACGACGAGGCGGCGACGCTGGGGCGGGCCGCTCGTGACGTGCTCGTCGCCGCACTCGGTCGCGCGGAGGTTCACGGGCGCTCCGTGGAGCTGGTGGTCCGGCATGCCGCCGTCGGAGAGGCGCTCGACGCTGCGAAGGCACTCGTCGAGGAGGAGGAGGTCTTTGCCCTGCTCGCGCCGCAGGCGAGCGGCGAGGAGGCGGCCTTCGTCGACTGGGCAGAGGAGGCGGCTGTGCCAGTCGTCGCCCCCTTTGGCGGCCGCCCGGCGTCCGAAGGCGTGGGGCCCGTGTTCTGGCTCTACGGTGGGCCCGAGGACCAGGCGCGGGCTGTCGTCCAAGATGTCCGGCCTCGACGGATGGCTGTTGTCGCGGCCACCGAGGGCCCCGCTGCGGCTCGCGCCGAAGCGGCGGTGCGCCAGGCAGCCCGGGTGTCGATGTCGCTCGAGCGCGTCACGCATGCGGAGGCGTGCGGCGCGCTGGAGCTCTCCGGGATTGAGGCGGTCTTGCTGGAGGGCCCGCTTGAGGAGGCGCGAGCATGGCTGGCGGGAGCCTCGGCCGAGCAGTGCGGCGTCGACCTCTACCTGCTCAGCGACCGGGTGCCGCCGCTGCTCGGTGATGGACAGGTACCGTGGTTTGGACGCCTCTACTCCGCGTCAGCGAGTCGGCCGCTGGACTGGACTCCCAGAGGGGTGGCGGATCTGGTCTCTCTGGTCGGCGACGACGTCGAGCCCACGGTTCGTCCGGTGCAAGTGGCCGCCTACGCTGCGGCGTCCCTGTTTCTCGAGGGACTCGAGCGAGCCGGCGAGACTCCGGATCGCTCCGGTCTTCAGCTCCGTCTGGCCTCGACGCAGAATCACCGCACGGGTCTCACGCCGACGCTCTCCTTTGGTCCGCGTCGCCGCGTCGGGGCGCTGGGCGCCTGGATCGTCGAGAGAGATCCGCGGAGCGCGCAGCCGCTGGGTGACGAATCCGAGCGGTGGGTGACGCCCCGCTGAGCCAGCGAGCCTCAGTCCGCGATGCGCCGCTGCAGCACAGCCCAGACCTGGGAGCGCGCGGTGCCGGCAGGCTGCGGGAGCAGGCTGATGACGTGCTCACCGGGCTGCACCACCTCATCGAGGGCCGCTGCGAGCTCGGTCGGAGAGTCGTAGTCGATGGGGACCACGCGGTGTCTCGGGACGGCCGTGGGGGCGGCTTCGGCCTGCGGCGGGGCTGCCGACGCCTGCGGAGCTGTGGCGGGTGATGCCGCGGGCGAGTGGGGTGTGTCGGTGGCCACCTCGGGCTGTGGGGCCTCGTCCCACTCGACGCGGATCGCCTGAATGTTTCCCTTGAGCTCCGGGTGGCCGATGGCGCCGAACGTCCAGCCGGTGCCGTCGTTGGGGGTCGCGACGATGGGGTAGCTGCTCTCGAGCTCTCGATCGGTGCGCTTCGCATTGACGGGGTCGAGGCGGTCGAGGTCGGGGATGCGCACTCCGGGCAGGCCCGTGCGGCGGCCGGAGGGCACCACGTGGCCGGGAATGAAGCGGATGCAGCGCCATGGATGCGCCCACCAACGAGGTCCGGTCTCGGTCATCAGCGTGACCCGGGTGCCGAGCTGAGCGCGGATCACGACCGACGAGAGGTCGGCAGCCTGGATGGAGCCTTGCCGTCCCCCAGGGAAGAGCTGCACGACCGACTTTCGGGCCACCATGTCCGGCTTCGACCAGGCGACCAGGTCGAGCCGATGTGTGCCGACGATGTCCCAGGTGATGGCCACGCACCCTCCGCAGTCCCGACCTTAGCAGCATGCCGGGAGGCCGGGGCACCGGCCCCGCCAGAGTCTGGCTACTCGTCCTCGTCCGGACGCACGGCTCGCGGCCGACTACGCGACGTGCGGCGAGTGCGGCTGCCTCCGCTGCCCGGCTGGTAGGAGCGCACCCCGCGTCCGGAGTCTGTCCGGCGAGGACGGGAACGTCGGCTACTCGGCTCGGCGGGGGTGTCTCCTGGTTCGCTGCGCTTGAGGCGTTCGTCGATGCGGGAGCGCCTCCTGGGCTCGGCGGGGGCGCCTCCTGGCTCGCTGCGCTTGAGGCGGTCGTCGATGCGGGAGCGCCTCCTGGGCTCAGCGGGGGCGTCTCCTGGCTCGCTGCGCTTGAGGCGGTCGTCGATGCGGGAGCGCCTCCTGGGCTCGGCAGGGGCGTCTCCTGGCTCGCTGCGCTTGAGGCGATCGTCGATGCGGGAGCGCCGTCGACGTGGACGTGTGGGCTCTTGTGCCGGCTGTGACGTGGGGAAGATCGGCTCGTCAGACTCAGCTGCCGCGGGCCTCGGGCTGGCTGGCAAGGCGGCGCGAGGCAGGCGCCGGCCCGTCCTTCTGGGTGGCGGCTCGGGTGTGGCCGAGGAGGCTGCCGAGGGTGTCTCTGCGGGTTGCGAGGCCTCTGCAGGAGGGGCCTCGGGACGGGCGCGGCGACTACGGCTGCGAAGTGCGGCGCGGAGGTCATCGCGGCTGCGAGCCGCGCTGGCTCCGGAGGTCGACGCGCTGCTGACGGGGCCAGCGTCCGAGCGGCGTCGGGCGAACCGGGCGCGTCGCTCCTCGAGACGCTTCCGGCGCTCCTCGAGCTCCGCCTCCTCGGCGCGTCGCTTCTCGGCCTCCTCGGCTTTCTTGCGCTCTTCCTCGGCCTTCTTGCGCTCCTCCTCGGCCTTCTTGCGCTCCTCCTCGGCCTGCCTCTTCGCCTCTGCGGCTTCCTCCGCGAGGCGTGCCAGCTCTTCGCGGCAGCTGTTGTCCGCCGTGACGATGGCCTCGAGGCGCTCCATGGAGCTCACGAGTGCCTGCTGGGCGCTGGCAACGGCCGCCTCGGCGTCCTCTGCCGTCACTGCCTGGACGGCGCGTGCAGCGGCTGCCACGGCTTCGTCTGCGGCGGAGCGGGCTGCATCCACTGCGCCGACCGCGACCGTGAGGAGTCCGATGGCCGTCTCGTTGGGGGCCTCAGCCTCCGCGACTGCGGCCGCCAGCTCGTTTGCGACCTCGTCGGCCTGGGCGGCGACCTGCTCGGCATTGGCTGCATGCTCGGCCGCTGCGAGCTGCGCGCTCTCGACGGCCTGGATCTCGGCTGCCCGGTCGCGAAGCCTGGCGCGAACGTCATCGAGCGCCGCACGTGCGCGCTCCGCCGCGAGGGTGGTCTGCTCGGCCGACGCGCGCACCCGGGCGCCGATCGCGTCGGCGGTGGCGATGTCGGGTGCGCTTCGAGCCTGCTCGGCGACGGCGATGGCGTCGCCAGCGGACGCCGCGATCTCCTCGATGAGAGCGGCGAGCTGCTCCACCGCCTCCTGTACGGGGGGATGCTGCTCGTCAGCAGCCTCGGCGCGTGCGGTCTCGAGCCACGCGCGAGCTTGCTTGGCGGCGGCGTCGGCCTCGCTGGCTGGAAGCTGTGCGCGGCTGCGGGCCTCGGACAGTGCGCGCGCCTCGGCCTCTGCGGCCTCCCGGATGCGTGCCTGCGCCGTGTCGATCAGCGAGCGCACCTCCGTTGCTGCGCTCTCCGCACGTCCGAGAGCGAGGCGGCTGGTCTCGAGGACGCGAGAGACGACCGCGAGGTTGTCGGCGTTCTCGGCCATGGGTGCTGCGGCCTGGACCTTCTTGGCCGAGACGTCGGCGGTCTTCAGTGCCGCCTCTCCCTGACGGATCAGGTCGGCGACCTCGCCGACCCCGGCGAGATCCTCCAGCTTGGTGAGTGCATCTGTCGCCTGCTCGACGCACTGGCGTGAGCGGTCGACGATGCCTCGCACCTCAGCCTGGATCTTGGCGATGGCCTCGGCCTCGGCGGCAGCGGCTCGGGCCGCGTCGATGGCCTGCCGGAGCACGGCTCGGGCCTGCTCGGCGCGATCGCTGGCCAGCGTAGCGACCTTGTTC
>PKDJ01000183.1 GCA_002862545.1 Pseudomonadota bacterium | reverse complement strand
CAGCTCGACGGCATGAAGGGGCTCGCCATGAAGGTGGGCCAGGTGATGAGCTACCTCGACGGCCCCGTTCCCGACGAGGTCCAGACCGCGCTGCGCAAGCTCCAGCGCGGTGCCGAGCCCATGCACCTCGAGGCTGTGGAGGCGGTGCTCACCGACGCCTTTGGGCGCACCTCGGCGCAGCTCTTCGAGCGCTTCGACCCCGAGCCTGTGGCCGCCGCCTCCATCGGCCAGGTGCACCGCGCCTCGCTCGACGGTCGCCCGCTCGCCGTGAAGGTCCAGTATCCGGAGATCGCCAAGGCCCTGAAGATCGACCTCGCCAATGCGGACCGCCTCTCGACCCTCGCCTCGCTCGGAACACCGCTCGATCTCGGTGGCTTGATCGAAGAGCTCCGAGGCCGGGTGCACGAGGAGTGCGACTACCTGCAGGAGGCCTCGTCACAGCAGCACTTCCGCTCGCTGTGGGCGCACCATCCCGTCATCTGGGTCCCCGAGGTCGTCGAGGCGCGCTGCCGTGGCACCGTGCTCACCACCGACTTCGTCGAGGGCCGCGATCTCTACACCTTTGGCGCCGAGGCCTCCGAGGCCGAGCGCACCCGCGCCGGCGAGGCGATCTTCTCCTTCGCCTTTCACTCGATCTTCGCCCACAGCTGCTTCAACGGCGACCCGCACCCGGGCAACTACCTGTTCGCCGACGACGGCCGTGTGGCCTTCCTCGACTTCGGCTGCGTGCGGTACTTCGACGTCGACCTGATCGCGGACTGGAAGCGCATCGCCACCTGCATCCTGGAGGGCAGGCGCCGCGACATGCCCGACGTGCTCCGCGCCGCGGGCTTCGTCCACGCGGAGCACAAGTGGGACTTCGACGCCCAGTGGGAGGTGATGCGCCACCTGTACCGGCCCTTCCTCACCCGCAACTTCCGCTACACCCGCGAGTACGTGCGCGAGAACCACCAGGCCCTCGTCACCGACAACCCCAACTTCCGCCGAACGCTCATGCCTCCCCGCTGGCTGCTCGCGAATCGTCTGCAGTGGGGCCTGAACTCCGTCCTCGCGACCCTGAACGCCACCGGCGACTGGCCGACGCTGTTCCGCGAGGCCGTCGCACAGCCCACGGTCGCGGGCGTGCGACCACCGCCGCTCGACCCGTCCGACGTCTCTGGCGCACCCTAGACCCGTCCGACCCAGATCCGACGGGATTTGGTCATGTCACCGCCAAGCATCGCTGCAACCCCGTGTCCTAGGCACTCCGGAGCGCTACGAGGACTCCCCCTTGGAGCGCGCGATGTCCGTCACCACAACCGACCCGAAGTGGACGCGCCCCGAGCGGTACAGCGCCTACGAGCAGGCCTGGCTCACGCTGATGCGCGACGAGCGGGACCTGATCTTCATCCGCGTGAGCACCGTGATGACCCTCACGCTGTTCCCGGTCGTCTTCGCGCTGTTCGCCTTCGCAGAGCCCTGGCACGTGGGCGCGGTGGGCCTGCCGTACATCGGGGCGGTGTTCCTTGCCTACGGTGGTCGCTACGGACTGATGCTGCACGCGGTCGGACACCGGCCGATCTTCAAGCGGCGCCACCTGTGGATCCAGAACTGGATCCCCTGGGTGCTCGGGCCGCTCATGGGTCACACGCCCACCTCGTTCGCCGCCCACCACATGTGGATGCACCACGCCGAGAACAACATGTTCGGCGACAACTCCTGCACGCTCCCGTACGTGCGCGACAGCTTCGTGCACTTCATGCACTACTTTCTGCGCTTCTTCCTGCTCGGTCAGGTGCACCTGGTGCGCTTCCTCACCCTCCGTGGGCGCCACGACGTGGCCCGCCGCTTCCTGCTCGGCGAGCTGGCCTGGGTGGGGATCGTGGCGGTCGCCGCCTGGATCAACTGGGCAGCGGCGATCCTGGTGTTCGTCGTGCCGCTACTCCTGATGCGCTTCCTGCTGATGGCAGGCAACTGGGCCCAGCACGCCTTCGTCGACCTCGACGACCCCGACAACGGCTTCAAGAACAGCAGCAACCTCACGAACACCGGGTACAACCACCTCGCCTACAACGACGGCTACCACATCGTGCACCACGAGAAGCCGGCGATGCACTGGACCGAGATGAGCCGGTACTACGAGGAGCACTACCAGGACTTCGTCGATGCCGACGCCGTGGTCTTCGACGGCGTCATGGACAACCTCTTCCTGTGGGTGATGCTCATGCTCAAGCGGTACGACTACCTGGCGAGGCACCTGGTCGACTTCCGCGGCCGAAGCCACGAGGAGCGCGTCGCCCACCTGCAGGGCCTCGCCCGCAAGCAGCGCGGCCGAATCCCGGGCATCTTCGAGATCGAGCGCCCCGAGAACGTCGCCGCGACCCGTCGCGCGACGACCGTTCCGGTCGAGCTTCAGCTCGCCGCCGAGTGAGCCTCAGGGCGCCTCGTAGGGGATCGCCTCGCTCACGTCGTCCTGCCGACGGAAGATGTAGGCCTCGTCCGCACCCCAGACCTTGGTGCCATCATCCGTGAAGCCCTGGTCGAGGGAGGCGATGCGGCTGTCGGTGATCGTGACCTCGCTCGTGGCGTAGGTCGCACCCGCCAGGCTGTTCTGGCACGAGTCGTCCGTGGTGCCACCGACGAAGCGGGTCTCCTCGACCCACTCCACCTGAACCCCGCAGCCTACCCGCAGGTCGAGGTTGGCCTTGCGCAGTGACAGCCGCTCCGGCTCGTCGCAGAGGTGGATGGCGGCCGCTGGATCGTCCAGGCCGAAGACCCGGGTCTCGGCCCAGCCGTCTTCTTCCATGCCATCGACGGTGTAGACCCGCTGCCGGTACGGGTTGTCCAGGTCGTCCATGTAGGCCTGCTCGACATAGATCGTGTGCGTGTCGAAGCCCGAGACGGGCACGCGGCAGGCGACCAGCTGCACCTCGAAGAAGCTGAAGTCCTCCGAGGCCTGCTTGGTGGAGTCGAAGGTGCCGACGAGCCAGGCTGTGAGCACGTCCTCGACGGCGGGCCCGGCGGGCACCGTGGTGGTCGCGGTCGCGGTGTCTGAGAGCCCCTTGTCGGTGTCTCCGGCACATCCCACGAGCATGATCAGGAGCATCGAGCGCTTCATCCTGCCTCCGAGGCGGCGCCCGATAGCTCGTTCGCTCGCCTCAGCGAAGCGACTGATGATGATCCGCCGCGGCTGACAACACCTCGTAGGCGGCAGCAGCCTCCGGCGACAGCGGCTCGAGCAGGAGGTTGTCGCCGTCGAGATCCGCCCCCTCCACCGCCCCGCTCTGCAGATCGTGCAGCCGCTCGGCCACAAAACCGAAGGTCTCGTCCCACAGCCGGACGTACTTGAAGCGCTCGTCGCGCAGGGCCAGCATCTCGGAGGCCGGGTCAGCCCCCCCATCGAAGGGCACGAACCACTCCGAGGCGAGGGTCGTGCGCTGCGAGGGTCCGTGGGGGTCGAGAAGGTGCGGCAGCAAGCTGACGCTGTCGACGGGCTGGGGCAGTTCCCGCGTCGGGACGCCCGCCAGGTGCTGCGCCGTGCCGAAGACGTCCAGGATGTGAACCAGGGCCGTCGACTCGACGCCACGCTCGGTCACGTCGGGACCGGCGACGATCAGCGGGACGTTGATGGCCGGCTCGTAGATCGTGCCCTTGGCATGATCCGGATCCCACGGGTCGCGCAGGAACTCGTTGGGCGTTCCGTTGTCGCCCGCGAAGACGACCGTGGTGTGCGCGGGGTCGATGGTGCGGATCAGGCGGCCCACCTCGGTGTCCATCGCCTCGATCATCACGTCGAAGATCTCCCAGTACCCGATGTCCGGATCGTAAGGCTCGGAGAGGAGCTCATCCGGAGGGGCCTCGTAGGGCGCGTGAGGAGCCCCCAAGGAGACGTAGATCACCCAGGGCTCAGGCAACGTCGCCGCGAGCTCGATGGCGTCGTCGACGTTGACGGTGGTGAGGTAGTCGCGGCTCGTCGTCCGCTCTCCGTCGATCCAGTACTCCCACTCGTAGTAGCCCCCGTCGTCGTCTGCCTCGAGCGTCTGGTCGGGGTTGCCGAGCATTCCCCGATGCGTGTCGAAGCCGGAGGCCAGCGGATGCAGGCCGGGGTCGTCGCTGAGGAAGCCCGCGAGGTGCCACTTGCCGACGACGGCGGATGACCAGCCCACGTCGCCGACGAGCTCAGGCAGGAGGTACTCGTCGAGCGGGAGCGCGTAGTCGGTGGTGTGGGGACGAATGACGGAGGCCAGGCCCGTGCGGCGGCCGTGTCGACCCGTCAGGAGGTTGGCCCGGCTCGGTGAGCAGACGGTCGAGGCGTAGGCGTTGCGGAACAGCACCCCCTCCGAGGCCAGCGCATCGATGTTCGGCGTGCGGGGCGGGTCGTAGAACTCGCCGTAGGCTCCGACCTTGTCGGTGCCCATGTCGTCGGCCAGGATCACCAGCAGGTTGTCCGCCCGCGGCGGCCCTACGACGAGCGCCGCCTCAGCCTCGGCCTCGAGGGCGCCGTCCGTCGCAGTGGCGACGCAGCGCACCGTGTCGTCGAGCGCCGTGGCGAGCCAGTCGATCTGATCCGTGACCACCCCGTTGAGCTCGAGCCGCGCTGTGACCGACACGGCGTCGCCGTCCGGATCGCCCGCGGACTCGGCGATGCACACGACCGCATCTCCCGCGAGCGGCGCCTCGGGCTCCAGGCGCACACTCGGCGGCTCAGGAGCCCGGTTGCTCAGTAGGTACTCCGCCTCGGCCACCACCTCGTCGAGGCCGTCGCTCACCCGGAGCGTGACGGCGACCCGGGCGCCGTCCTCGAGGGGGCCCGGCAGGGAGGGGCCATCAGCGGGCACGGGCTCGCCATCCACGGTCCAGGACCAGGTCTCGGTCAGCGGGTCACCGTCTGGATCGACCGCGGACCAGTCTGCCACCAGCGCCAGGTCGACCTCCGACGGAGCCAGCTCCAGCGTGACGACCGGCAGGCGGTTCACCCGGGCCTCGGCCACGACCGGATCGGAGACGCCGGTGCCGTCGGTGACGGTGACCGAGACCTCCAGCAGACTCCCCTCCCCGAAGTCCTCGGGCGACAGGTCATCCTCGCCGGCCGGCTCACCATCGACCGTCCAGGACCACGACACCGTCAGCTCGTCGGCCTCATCGGGGTCGATGGGCACGGCCACGACCGTGACCTCGTCCATGGTCGCGGGCCGGTCGGGCACGACGCGGACCTCTGCGAGCGTGGGAGGCGTGTTGCGGACGCGCCCCTCGTCGACCACCGGCTCACCCTCGTCGAGGCCATCGGACGGCGTGGCGGTGCAGGCCAGCACCGCGTCCCGGTAGGTGAGCACAGCCGGCAGCACGTCGCCCTCACCCGCAGGCAACCCGTCGACCGTCCAGCTGTAGGACCACACGATCGGATCGCCGTCGGGGTCGGTGCCCTCGGCGAGACAGAGCACGTCGTCGAGGGTCTGCGGAAAGGACGGGCTGACCACGACCGAGGCGGCGATGGGTGGTGCATTCAGGACGACGACGGCCGACTCGCCGACCACCTCCTCCAGCCCATCGGTCGCCGTGACCTCCAGCGTCACCGTGTCGTCGCGCACGAAGCCCGCGTCGAGGGTCGTGCCCGTGCCCACCTCGAACCCGTCGATGGTCCAGCGGTAGCTCAGGGTGACGGGCAGCCCGTCGGGGTCGCGCGCATCCACCTCAGCCCGCAGCTCGTCGCTGGAGGTCGGCTCCTCGGGAGTGATGCCCACGGAGAGCTCGAGGGGACTGTCGACGAGCGTGACGTCAGCGCTCAGCGGCTCACCCGCAGCCCGTCCGTCATGGGGGATGGCCGTGACCTGCCAGGTCTGCCCGGGCCCGGTGACCTCGCTCGGAACCGTGGCGTCGTCGATCCCCGCGGGCTCGCCGTCGACACTCCAGGTGTACGACCACACGACCTCATCGTCATCCGGATCGAGCCCCCGACCGACCGCCACGAGATCCTCGCCCACAGTGGAGCCGAGGATCGCGATCTCGCCGCCCGGCGGCGCGTTGCCGATGGTCACCTCGGCCTTGCCCTCGGCCGTGGCGCCATCGGCTCCCCGAACCTGGGCGCGCACCACCCAGCGCTCCCCCCGGGCCGTGCGGTCAGACGTCACCAAGGGGATGTTGATCCCCGCATCGACGCCGTCGACCGTCCACGACCAGGTGATCGGCCCCTCCGCCGTCGCTGCAGCCACCAGCTCGACCGTCGTGTCGGGGGCATCTGGCGCCAGAGCCACGACCGGCGTCGCAGGCACCGTGGAGCCATCGGTCGGCTCGGTGGTCTCGGTAGCGACGGTCTTGCTCGGGGAGGCCGTGTCGCCCGCGGGACCGTCCTTCCGCGCGACACCGCCGCAGGCGATCAGGGCTGTGAGGACGAGGGTTCGCATCGGCTCACACTACCGTGTCGCGGCCCGAAACGTCGGCTCTCCGACACGTCCGCGACGACCTTCGGAGAGATTGTCCTATTTTCCTGCGCTCCACGGTGTGTACCCTTTCGCGCACAGCACCGAGAGGGCCCGTGAGCGAACCACCCATCATCGACATTCGAAAGTTCACCGGCGGCGGCGACGACGACGGCGGCGGCGGCGACATCAGTGAGAATGGCAAGGCCCTGGCGCGGCTGCTGCCCCTCCTCGCGCTCGCCTTCATCCTGCTCGGCTCGAGCTCGACCGCCGTGTTCACCGTCGAGCCCGAAGAGGAAGGCGTCATCCTTCGCTTCGGTGAGTACAGCCGCACGGTGGAGCCGGGGCTGCACTTCAAGCTGCCCTCGCCGGTCGAGACCGTGTGGAAGGTCCCAACGCAGCGCCAGCTCAAGGAGGAGTTCGGCTTCCGCACCCTCAAGGCCGACGTGCGCAGCGAGTACACCAGCAAGGGCCTCGACGACGAGAAGCTGATGCTCACCGGCGACCTCAACGTCGCCGTGGTCGAGTGGATCGCCCAGTACCGGGTCAAGGACCCCTACAAGTTCCTGTTCAAGGTCCGCAACGTGCGCAGCACCTTCCGCGACATGAACGAGGCCGTGATGCGGCAGATCGTCGGCGACCGGAGCGTCACCGAGGTCCTCACGATCGGCCGGCAGGAGATCGAGTCCGAGGCGCAGCGGCTGCTCCAGGAGCGCTGCGACGAGTACGAGACCGGCATTCAGGTCGAGCAGGTCGTCCTGCAGAACGTCACGCCTCCCGACCCCGTCAAGCCGAGCTTCGACGAAGTCAACCAGGCCCAGCAGGAGAGGGAGCGCCTGATCAACGAGGCCAAGACCGCCTTCAACAAGGTCATCCCCGCAGCCCGCGGACAGGCCGAGGAGATGATCGCCAAGGCCGAGGGCTACGCGGTCGAGCGCACCAACCGGGCCTCGGGTGAGGCCGGACGCTTCAGCGCCCTGCGCGAGGCCTACGACGAGGCCCCCGAGGTCACCCGCAAGCGGCTCTACCTCGAGACCATGACCGAGGTGTACCCGAAGGCGAAGCGCAAGATCTTGATGAGTGAGGGAGGCACCGGCGTGCTCCCCCTCCTCGACCTGCAGGGAGGTGAGTGATGCGACGCATCTCTGCCGTCGTGGTGGTGCTCATCGCAGCCATCATCGGGTTCAACCTCTGTACCTACATCGTCGACGAGTCCGAGCAGGTGGTGATCACCCAGTTCGGCAAGCCGATCGGCGAGCCGGTCACCGAGCCCGGCCTGTCGTTCAAGATGCCCTTCGTCCACACGGTGCACCGCTTCGACAAGCGGTTCCTCGAGTGGGACGGCGAGCGCAACCAGCTCCCGACGCGCGACAAGCGCTTCATCTTCGTCGACACCTACGCCCGCTGGCGGATCAGCGACCCGCTCAAGTTCTTCCAGCGGCTGCGTGACGAGCGCGGTGCCCAGTCCCGCCTCGACGACATCCTCGACGGCGAGACGCGCAACGTCATCGCCCGCCACGATCTGATCGAGGTGGTGCGGACCTCGAACCGTGAGCTGGCCGCCGACGAGGAGGTCGTCGGCGGTGTCGACGCCGGGTCCGAGGAAGACGACGCCGACCTCCGGCAGCGCGACTTCGAGATCTCCGTCGGCCGTGAGAAGCTGGCCAACGAGGTGCTCGCCGCCGCCCAGGGGCGCACCGACGACCTGGGAATCGAGATCCTCGACTTCCAGTTCAAGCGCATCAACTACGTCGATGCCGTCCAGGCCGAGGTCTTCAGCCGCATGGTCTCGGAGCGCAAGCGCATCGCCGAGCAGTTCCGCTCGGAGGGTGCCGGACAGGCCGCCCGGATCAACGGTGAGAAGGAGCGAGAGCTGGCGCGCATCACCTCCGAGGCCTTCCGACAGGCCGAGGAGATCCGCGGTGCGGCTGACGCCGAGGCAGCGCGGGTGTACGCCGACGCCTACAACGCCGACCCCGAGTTCTACGCCTTCGTGAAGTCCATGGAGACCTACCGCGCGACGGTCGACAACGAGACGACGCTGGTGCTCGGCACCGAGGGCGAGCTGCTGCGCTACCTCGAGGACGCCACGCCGTAGCCGGCGCGCGGCGCCCTCCGTCATGTGCGGAGGGCGCCGACCCGCTACTCGGCGTCCGAGACCGACACGATCACGCCCGGCGACTCCACGCCGAAGCGATCGACGGCCGCGATGGCCCACACGCCAGGGTCGAGGAAGACCTTGGTGGCGTCTCCCGGCGTGGTGGCGATCAGCCTCCAGGAGTCTCCGGCATCGGCATAGACGGTGTACAGCCTGAGCGGACTCGAGTGCTCCACGAGCACGCCGTCGGTGACCACGATGGTCTGCGGCGGCTCGAGGGTCGCCGTCTCGTAGCCCGCGTGGGGCGGGGTGAGGGCCGGCGCCGCGTACAGCTCCCGGAACAGGCTCCCGAGCGCGGCATCTCCAAGCATGGTCGACGAGAAGTGGATGTTCCCCACCGACTTGGCGTCCGTGTAGGCACGCGAGAGCGTCACCTGGGCCCGGTACTCGTCGAGTGACCAGGCGGGGGTGCTGCCGATGCTGGTGAGGTTGGTGCCCGCGAAGGTGTAGGTGCCCCCCTCCGAGGCCATCGTTGACCACCACTCGAGCAGCGCCTCGAAGGCCTGCGCCTCCTGAGTCGTGGGCCAGTAGAGCTGCGGAGCGAGGTAGTCGACGTGGCCTGCCGACACCCAGGCCGGAGGGTCGGAGTACAGCTCGGCGTACTGGTCCAGGCCGACGATGCCTGGGGGCTCGCCGGGTCGGTAGATTCCGAAGGGTGAGATGCCGAAGCGCACTGGCGTGCCGGCGACAACGCCCGCCAGTCCCGCGACCAGGCGGTTCACGTTGTCGCGCCGCCAGTCCTCCCGAGACAGGGCACCGCCGCCGGCCGTGTACGCCGACCACGTCGCGTCGTCGGGAAAGGGCGTTCCGTCGGGGTAGGGGTAGAAGTAGTCGTCGAGGTGCAGGCCATCGAGGTCGTAGCGGTCGACCAGCTCGGCCGCAACGGCGAGCGCATGCTCACGGACGCGGTCGTCTCCGGGATCCATCCAGGTCTGGCTGCCGTAGGTGTGGCAGGCATCGGGGGTGCGGCTGCAGAAGTGCTCCGGCGCCAGCGGCAGCGCCGTGGATGCCCGCCCGCGGTAAGGATTGAGCCAGGCGTGAAGCTCCATTCCCCGCGCGTGAGCTCCCTCGATGGCCTCCGCGAGCGGATCCCAGCCGGGGTCCTCCCCCTGGGTGCCGCTCAGCCACCGACTCCACGGCTCCAGCTCAGAGGCGTAGAGCGCGTCTCCCTCGGGACGAACCTGGAGAAACACGGCGTTGAGGCCCAGCTCCTGGGCTTGATCCAGCAGGGCGTCCAGCTCGCGACGCTGCGCATCGGCGCCCGCGTCCTGCGAAGAGGGCCAGTCGATGTTCCACACCGAGGCCACCCAGATCCCCCGGAGCTCTCGCACATGGCCCACCTCAGCCGTCGGCGGCCCCGTGGTCTCGGTCGGCGTGCTGCCGGTTGGCGTGCCCCCCGTCGGCACGTCCGTGTCGGTCTCGGAGGGGACCGTCACGGGGTCGGTCGTGCCCTCGGGCGGAGAGCGGACCTCTTGGGAGGGGTCCGGAGAACAGGCGAGCAAGATGAGGGGGAGCCAGCGCATGCAGTGGCATATCGCGGCTCGGCTCCACGAGGCTCCGTCTCCTCCGAGTGCAACGCTTGCCCGTCTCCGAGATACGCCCTCACATGTCTCCTCCGTCTGCAGCCGTCGGAGTGCTCGTCGCTCTCGCGGCCGGCGCCTGCACCTCGGCCCTCGCCCAGACAGCCACCCCGCTGCATCTACTGACCCACGAGTGGGCTCAGGGCTTCGCCGTGCTCCTGCTGGGGGCGGTCTCCGTGACGGGACTCCGGGAGGCTCAGCGGCAGGAGCCGGCCCTCGCCGCCGCACGCACCCTGCTCTATGGACTGCTCGGCAGCCTCGGAGCGCTGCTCGGCCACCTCGCGTGGAATGCGGGCCTGCATGGCTGTCGCACCGGCGGGGCCCCGCTGTTCTTCTGGTCGACGGTGCTGCCCATCGTGATGCTGGCCACGGTGCTCGGCGTGGCCGCATCCCGCGCTGCGCGTCCCTGGCGGGTGCTCGTCGGCGGCCTGCTCGCTCTGGTCGTCGCCTGCGTGGTGCATGACGTCGGCCAGGCGTTGTCGGGCATCCGACTGGTCGATCCGATCATCGGAGAGCTGCTGGCGCTCGACCAGCGGGCCGACATGTCGCTGCGCCCCGTCCACCTGGCCCAGCGCGCCTGGCTCGCCGCCGCCTCGGCCGCGCTGTGGTGGGGCCTGTCGGCTCGGTGGTCTCCCTCAGCGGCCACACTCCTGCGAGCCCGCGTCGGTGCAGCCGCGGTCCTCGGTGCGACCCTGCTCGGCGGCAGTCACCTCGGCCTCGGCTGGAGCCATGCCGCCCTGCGCTCCGAGCTCGACGGCGTGCTGCTCACCGAGCACTTCGAGCTGCGCTACCGCGCTGGAGGCCAGGCTGCGCTCCACGTGGACGCCATCGCCGAGGAAGCCGAGTGGCAGCTCCACCGCCTCGCCGAGGCCTGGGACCACGAGCACCCGGTCCGCATCCGCCTCAACATCTACGACAACTTCGGGGAGCTGCGCCGCATCAGCGGCGGCTCCAGCGCCCGTGCCGGCCTCAACTGGGTCGACCTGCGCTGGTGGGACGCCTTCGACGACACCCTCGCCCACGAGCTGGTCCACGCGATTCACTGGAGTGCGTGGCCCAATCCCCTGATCGTCGGCAGCCGCTTCCACCTCGAGGGCACCGCCGTCGCGTGGGCCGAGGACCTGACGGTGCTGCCCGAGGCACACCGGGAGACGGCCGGCGCCCTCGCGAGCGACAAGCTGCCCCCGCTCGCTGCGCTGCTCTCGCCGACGGGCTTCGTCGACCTGCCGGAGCGCATCGCCTACGACGCCAGCGGCTCGGCCATCGGCTTCGTGGTCCAGCGGTATGGCTGGGAGGCCCTCTTCACCTGGCAGCGCACCCTGTCGACGGAGGCGGCCACGGGCAAGACCGTCGCAGCACTCGATGCAGAGTGGCGCGCCTTCCTCCGCGAGGTTCCGACGAAGCTCGCCGACGTGGCCAAGGCTCGTGAGCGCTTCGACACCACTCTCTGGCCGTCGTACCGCGACCGGCGCTGCCCGAAGCTCGGACGCCCCACCGAGGTCGCCCATGCGCGCGCCGAGCGCCTGCTCCGCGTCGGTCACCCCGCCGCCGCCCTCGCGCTCTACGAGGAGATGCTCGCCAATAAGTCGAAGCCCCAGTGGGTCCACGAAGCTGCCCGTGCCCTGGCCGAGCTCGGACGTCTCGAAGAGGCCCGCACACTCCTCACCGAGGGTCGTGACGACGCGCCCGAGGACCAGGTGGCGAAGCTGTGGGATCTGGAGCGCCTGCTCGCTCTGCGCGAGCGCGACTGGCCGAGGGTGGAGGCTGCCCTGCTCGCCCGGCTCGCCCAGGAGCCCGACCAAGAGCAGCTGTCGACCCTCCTGGAGGTGCTCACCCAGGAGAGCATCCGCGAGGACGTGGCCGAGGCCCTGCTCGCGGCGCGCAACGAGGAGACCGGCGACCGTCTGCTCACGCTGGCGCAGGCGCATCCCGAGCTGGAGTCGCTGCGCCGACTGGCCCTCGGTCACCTGGTCCTCTCCACACAGCCCTACCGGCGGGTGCTCTCTCGCGACGATGCCCAGCGCCTCGAGCGCTTCCTCGAGCTGCTGGACGTGGTGCCGGAGGCCTGCGACAGTCGACGCAAGCAGCTCGGCAGCGTGGGCCGACAGCTGGCGCGCGGCGGCGAGCTCGGCCAGGCCGCGCACATCGCGGACGCGCTCGCCACAGCGTGCGCCCACCCCCGGGCCAACCTGCACGGCCAGCTCCTCCGAGACCGGCTCGCCTGGCTGGCCTCCCGGAGCGAGTGAGCTACCGACCGCCGAGCGCCATCGCTGCGACAGCACGTCCGAGGCGCGCGGCCGTCTCGGGCTCGCGGGACAGCCCCCGCATCATGCGCGCCAGCTCACCCGGACGCGGCAGCCGTGGACGCTGCCCGAGCCCCGCCTTGAGGAAGCCGCTCAGCACCGCACCCGCGCGCACGAGCCGCGCCAGATCATCACTGGGGATGCGCCGGGAGAGCTCCGCGAAGGCGGCACTGCCTCGCAGCGTGGCCTCGAAGCGTGACCGCCAGCGCCGCGCGTAGCCCTCAACCCCCTCACCGGCGGCGAGGGCCTCGCCGAGCATCCGTGCGGCCACCAGCTGCTGCCCGATCCCCGACCCGTGCGCTGCGAAGACCTGCCCGGCGCTGTCGCCCAGTGCGGCCACGGTCCCGCGGGCGAGTGGGAGCCGGGGCGGACCGATGGGAATCGCTCGACGGCCTCCGACCAGCTTGGTGCCCACCCAGCTCTGCGAGGCCACGAAGTCATCGAGCAGCCGGCCTCCCGAGACCGGTCCCGTCGCATGAGCCCCCGTGAGGATCACGACCTCCCCGTCGTGGACCCGCACGTTGAGGATGCTGAAGCCTGATGACAGGCCGGTGAAGCACAGCCGATCTCCCCACGGCACGCCATGCTCGGCGTACCAGGCACGCGCTCCCGATTCGTCAGCCAGCGCGTGGCACTGCTGCGCCGCGGTGCAGAGCTGCGAGCGCGGCACCGGCACGTGACCAAGCAGGTTCGGCCCCGCCAGGCCGCCGCAGTCCACCACCCAGGCCGCCTCGATCGCTCCCTCGCTCGTTCGAAGACCCCGGGTGGTCCGCCCCGTGACCGTGACCCCCTCGCGAAGCTCTGCTCCCGCCGCGAGGGCGCGGTCCTGCAGGTCTGCCACGAGGTGGCCCATGTGGATCTCCCGCACGCCGTGCTCTCGGATCACCACCGACTCGGGCCCCCACCCGGCGATCATGTGGAAGGCATCGGAGTCGTCCCCGTGGGCGATGGGGGGAGTCGGCGGCGGCAGTCCTGCCTCGTGGAAGGCCCAGCTGGGCACGCCGTTGAGCCACCACGAGCCCGCCTCGCCGAGCGCACCGCGCTCCAGCACCACGACCCGCAGGCCGCGACTCGCGCAGGCCCAGGCCGCAGCAGCGCCTGCACTCCCGGCACCGACAATGGCGACATCCACACTCATGCTGTGCGCGTAAACGGGCCAGCGAGACGCCAATCCAGCGCCGAGCGTTCCGCACGGTCCACCACCGAGATAACCCCGGGGCGATGTCCACTGTCCGCTGGTTTCTCGCACGCTACGACCGCCGCAGCGCCTGGACCGCCCTCACGCTGGTGGTCGGGTACGTAGCGATCGGCGCGATCTACAACCGGTACATCGACCTGTCCCAGGGCATGGACTGGCTCCTGCTGGGGATCTGGGTCTACATGACGGCCGTGCTGTGCTGGGCCATCGAGCCTCGGCGCGACCTCGTGCGCACCTTCGTCGGCTTCTGCAGCGGCCTGTTCATCGAGGGCTGGGGCACGATCACCGAGATCTGGCACTACTTCACCGCCGAGCGGCCGCCGCTGTGGATCATCCCTGCGTGGCCCGTCGCAGCCCTCGCCATCGATCGGATGTCGAAGGGGGTCGAGCACCTGCTCGAGGCCGCCGGTGCAGGCCCCCGCACGCTCCGGGTGATGTGGTGGCTGATGCTTCCCCCCTTCACCGTCTACTTTGCAGCCTTCGCCTGGCACACATCCGATCTACTCGCCACGCAGATTGCCTTCGTGCTGATGGGCGTCGTGCTCGTGTGGCCCGGGCGCACGAGGCAGGATGTGGCGCTGTTCCTCGCGGGTGCTGGACTCGGCATCTTCCTCGAGTACTGGGGCACCAGCCGCTACTGCTGGACGTACTACAGCCGCGAGATTCCCCCCACGGAGGCGATCCTCGCCCACGGCTTCGCAGCCGTCGCGATGCAGCGCGCCGCTGATGTCGTGGAGTGGGGCCTGGACCGTACCGGCGCCTGGCCTGCCCCGCGCACCGTGGCCTCGGAGCCCCCTAGCTCCGCAGCTTGACCATCCGGTCCGGCGAGCCGTCGAGCAGCCAGCGGGGAACCACGGTCGTGCGGTCCTCCTGCCGAGACCGCTCGTCTGCGAGCGCGAACACCGCCTCCCGGAGGCGACGGGTCAGCGTCACCGCATCCGCAGCCCGCTGGAGCTCGGACCACGCCAGCGGCTCACCGACCCGCACCGTCAGTGGCTGGCCGTGCTTGTTCCGCACCTCGTTGAAGATCATGGCGAGCCGCGGAACCTGCCCGACGTAGCTCGCCGCGTGAAAGAGCGCCGAGTTGCTGCCACCGAACCACACCGGCACGACCGTCGCCCGGGCCTTGCGCACGACGCGAGCCGGAAAGGGGTTCCAGGGCAGATCGGCGAGTCCTCTGAGGCCGCACCCTCGCGTCGCGATGCCACCCGACGGGAACACGACGAGAGCACCGCCGCTGGCGAGCAGGCGCAGCGCACTTCGGGTGGACCGGATGTTCGTGCGGCGCGCCTCCTCCGTGCCCCCGAAGTCCACGGGCAGCAGCACGTCACGCAGACGCTCCTCGCGGCAGAGTGCGGTGTGCAGCATCACCTGGAAGGAGCCCCGGGTGCGCTCGGCCAGATCGCACAGGACCAAGCCGTCGATCACGCCAAACGGATGATTCGCGACGTACACGACGGGACCCTCTCGTGGCACCCGCGCAAGATCGTGCTCCGACCATGGCTGCGGGATCCCGAGCGCCTCGAGCGAGCAGGAGAAGAAGGGCTCTCCCTCGTCGACGCGGTCGGTGGTCCAGTCGTAGAGCGCCTGAAGCCAAGAGCGGCCCGAGAGCATCTCGATGGCCTCGATGAGCAACTGCTCCGGGAGTGAGTGCTCGGGTCCGGCGTAGCCAATGCGGGTCATGCTAGCGCCTAGCCTCATGATCGGCACGGCGCCGCCCCAGCTGGCTATGTCGTCCCCGACCGACATGCGGAGGACCGATGACACCGCTGGTGTGGAGCATCCTGTTCCTCGGCTGCGGCGGCACCTCTGCCGTCCCCGAGGGCGTGAGCCCGAGCGAACCTCCACGCTCACCAGCCGCCACCTGCCTCGCCGGCGAAGGTGGCTGCGTCGAGGTCGCCGCAGCGCTCTCCGACGAGGAGCACCAGCGACTGCTCGAGGCTGCCTGCGACACAGGCGACATCCAAGCCTGTATGGCCACCCTCACCGACGCCGACCCGGCTCGTGACGCCGCGCGCTACCTGCAGGCCTGCCGAGCGGGCGTCGTCGAGGCCTGCACCAGCCGAGACGACGGCGACCTGCTCACCTGCGACGCGGGCGTCGAGGCCTCCTGCGAGCGCCTCCGCGAGTCCGGCATCCTCGACACGGTGGTCCGGCGGGTGCGACTCATCCCCGTCGACCGGCTGACCGCAGGCACCCTGTCTCGCGTGACCGTCGAGGGCTCCACAGCCTGGCTGAGCACCGGGAGCCGAGACGGCGTCGGCGGGCTGACCGCCTTCGACTTGGCCTCGTGGGAGCTCCTCGGCTCCGAGAGCCCAGGGGCGCCCTATGCCCGCGTCGAGCAGTCCTGGCGCTCCGGTGGGCACATCCGCGCCTTGGTGCGTCTGCCTCCCCATCCGAGCGGCCGCACCGGACTCGGCGTGTGGACACCCGGTGAGGAGCCTGGCGGTCACGCGCTCCCAGCTCGCTTCGTCGATGGCACGGACGGCTGGGTCTGCGACTGGCGCCTCGGCGGCGACGACGGTGTCTGGCTCGCGCGTGCGAGCGAGGGGCGCTGTCTCCAAGGCGCCACCGAGCTGTTCCGGTGGAGACCGTCGGGGCTCTACGACCGGGTTCCTCTTCCGAGCCCTGCCTTCGCCATCGCCGCGTCTCCCGACGGCTCGAGCATCGCGCTCGGACTGGGCGAAGGCTCCGTCATGGCCGTCGATCGGAAGACGGCCGCCACGACACAGCTGATGAAGGTCGCGGCCGAGCGTCCCGCCGTGGCGTGGATGGGCGAGAAGCTCCTCGTCGGCTCCCCTGCAGGCAGCGTGCTGTGGACACCAGGGCCGCAGCCCCCGACACCTCTGCCCGACCTGAAGCTACCGCCCACTCCCCCGATGAGCCTCGCCATCGCCTGGGCGTGGTCCGAGAGCACGCAGCGCCTCGCCATCCAGGCCCGAAGCGGGGTGATGCTCCTCGATGCGACCGGCACGCCGCTCCGACCGCCCCTGCGGCTTAGTGAGCGCCCAGCGCGGAGCCTCGCCTTCACGTCGGATGGTCAGGGCCTCCTGCTCGAGAACGGAACGCTCACCCTCGTCGAGCTCGGGGAGCTGAGCCCCCGTGTGGCCGACACCACAGATCTACAGAGCGCCCGCTTCATGGTCTCCTGGGAGCGGGAGCTCCCCACCCTTCCACCGACCCCCGAGCTGCAGCCGTCGAGTGGGCGACTCCAGCTGCTCTGGCCCGGAGGTCCACCCCACGTCCTCCCAGTCCCAACGCGAGAGCGGGGTCGGCTTGATCCACGCTTCAGCCTCGAGGCCCTGCCTGTGGAGCCCGGTCCTGCTCGGGCCGTGTTCACACCCGGTGAGCCCGGGCACCACTGGGCCGATGTCGAGCCAGGACGCTGGCTGGTCGCCACCCACAACAGCTGGAGCGACGACTGGGGCGTCGAGGAGGTCACCGTCGCAGCGGGCGAGCAGGTCCGACTCGACCCGCTCCCGTTTGCGACTGTCGAGACGACCCTCCGGCTGCTCCGAGACGGCCGCAGCGTCGTGCTCGAGAGAGTCCTGACTCCGATCGTGTCCACGGTCGCCGGTGTGCCTGGCACACTCGCCGTGGGACACACCCAGTCCCGCACCGACGCCGACGGCCAGGTGACGCTCCAGCTCGCCCCAGGGGAGCATGTGCTGCGCGTCGGGCGCTTCGAGACGGCGCACATCGTCGTCCCCGAGGGTGAGGGCCCCCATGACCTCGGCGGCACGCCCGTGCTCGCTCCTCGACCCCACGCACTGTCCGAGTCCGCGAGCGGCTGGACCGTCGTGAACCCCCACACTCTGGCTGGGCAAGACTTGGCGCGAGACGACGTGCTCACCCACCTCGATGGACGCCCCCTCGGAAACACCTCCACGCTCTGGGTCTCGGCCCTCCTCGAGGGTGCTCGCTCCGCTACGGTGCGCCGCAGCGACGGCACGCTCGAGGAGCTGTCCCTCGATGCCAGCGCGGCGACGACCTCCCCCTGAGGTCGCCGCCGGGATCCGCTAGGGCGTGAGGCGGCTGCGGTCCCTCGGGAACAGGCAGGCCTCGCGGATGTTCGCGAGTCCGAGCAACTGTGCCGTCAGGCGCTCGAGGCCCATGCCCAGCCCGCCGTGAGGCGGCAGGCCATAGCCATGGGTGGCGTGAAAGAACGCGAAGGCGTCGGGGTTCATGCCCCGCGCCGCGAGCTTGGCCACGAGGGCCTCCCGCTCGTGGATGCGCTGACCACCCGTGGTGATCTCCACACCCCGAAACAGAAGGTCGAAGCTACACGTCTCGTGCTCAGACCCCGGCACGTCCATCGTGTAGAAGGGCCGCTTCGAAGAGGGGTAGTGGGTGACGAAGACCAGCTCCGAGCCAGTCTCCTCGCACACTGACCGGCACAGCGCCTGCTCCTCGGCCGGCGACAGGTCGGGAGTGGCGCTGCCTCCGATGCGCGCCTTGGCCTCGGCGAACGGAATGGCGGGAACGCAGACCACCTCTGGCACGGACGCGCCGAGCAGCTCCAGCGCATGTCCGCACGTCTGCCGAACCCGCCCGAAGGTGTGGGCGAGCACGCGCACCTGCATCGCCATCACCTCCGTGAAGCTCGCGATCGGCCCCATCTCGAGGTCGAGCGAGGTGTACTCCGCGAGGTGACGTGAGGTGGCGTGCTTCTCCGCTCGGAAGACAGGTCCGACCTCGAAGACGCGCAGAAAGGCTCCGGTGCATAGCTCCTTGTAGAGCTGTGGGCTCTGCGCCAGGGTGGCTCGCCGCCCGAAGTACTCGAGCTCGAAGACCTCGGCCCCGCCCTCTGCACCCTCAGCGCCGAGCTTCGGGCTGTGGATCTCGGTGAAGCCCTCCGCGAAGAGTGCCTCCCGAAAGCCACACAGCACCGCCTGCTGAACGCGAAACACAGCCTGCACGCGCGGATGCCGGAGCGACAGGGCGCGATGGTCGTACACCGCCGCACCACCCGCCGAGAGCGTCGGCTTGGTCACGTCGATCGGCATCGGCTGGCTGGGCGTGCTCAGCACCTCGAGCGCGGTCGCCCGAACCTCGAGCGTGCGGTGGGTGAGTGCGGCCTCGCGAAGCCGCGCCGAGACGCAGCGCCCCGACACGGCGACCGCGCTCTGTTCTCGAAGTCCTGGAGGCAGGGAGCCCTCCCAGACCACCTGAATCAGCGCCTCCGGCAGGCGCAGGTGGAGGAACGCAACCCCTCGGAGGGCGCGGAGCCGATGCACGACGCCTCGGACCGAAATCGCCTCGTCGACGGCGAGGGTGGGACGTGCGGGATGGGAATGGATGGCGAGCATGACGATCTCCTGAGCAAAAACGCCGACGGCCCCGGAGGGGATTCCTCCGGGGCCGTCGTGCGCGTGTCGTTGAGGCAGCTACCCCGACGCGCACCGAGCCCCGCTGCGATCATCATCGCGACGGCAGACGGGGCGTGTGCAGGTCATGGGCATAGCGACAGTCTAGGCACTGAGCTCCAGACTGTCAGCCCCAAAGCGCCCAGGCTCGCCTCAGCCGAGGCGGTTCCGCGGGAAGCCCTCGAGGCGCATGCCGAGCGAGAGCTGGAGATCGCCGAGGAGATCCTTGATCTCGTTGAGCGACTTGCGGCCCAGGTTCTTCGTGCGGAGCATCTCCTTCTCGGTCTTCTCGACGAGCTGGGAGATGTACTCGATGCCGGCGTTGCGCAGGCAGTTCTGCGAGCGCACGGTGAGCTCGAGCTCGTCGACGCGCTTGAAGAGCCACGGGTTCCACTCGGGCGTGTCGACCGTCTGCGTCTCGACGGTGGGCTCCTCCACCTCGTCGAACGTGATGAAGACCTGCACCTGCTCGGCGAGCACCTGCGCCGCGTAGGCGAGGGCATCCTCGGGCAGGACCGAGCCGTCGGTCCAGATCTCGAGCGCCAGGCGGTCGTAGTCGGTGCGCTGACCGACGCGGGCGTTGGTGACGTTGTAGCGAACCCGGAGGATCGGGGAGAAGATGGCGTCGACCGGGATGGTGTTCGCGCCCTCCTCCTCGTCCGTCGACTGGTAGCCGGAGCCCATCTGCACCGTGACTGTGGCGTCGATCGAGCCGGCCTCGGTGAGGGTGCAGATCGCGTGGTCGGGGTTGAGCACGTCGCAGGGCACGTCGAAGACGATGTCACCGGCGGTGACGACGACCGTGCGGCCCGCCTCACCCTTGCGCTGGATGCGGCCGGTGGCCACGAGACCCTCGGGCAGGCGCAGGCGCACACCCTTGAGGTTCAGGACCACGTCGGTGACGCTCTCGACCATGCCGCGCACGTGGGTGGCGTCGAGGGCGACTCCCTCGAGGCGGACGGCGGTGACCGCCGCACCCTGAAGCGAGGAGAGGAGGACGCGACGCAGGGCGTTGCCGAGCGTCGTGCCGAAGCCTCGCTCGAGCGGACGAATCACGTACTTGCCGTACTGGTCGTTCGACTTGTCGCTCCGCTCGATCGCGCGGGGGCGGATGAGCGAGCGCCAGTTGGCGTAGTAAGGCTGTTCTGTGTCGGACATGAGGACTCCCAAGGGCTTCCGTACCGGGGCCAGCTCGGCACGCTGCGCCACTTCGAGTGGGCGGGGGGGCCAGTCCCCGCAGAGTGATCGGAGCCGACGTGGCCCGATCGCGAAGCCCGTGTTTAGTTCGGTGTCTCGGTGCTGTCGACCCCGTCAAGGCGTGAGGCTGAGCGCCGGCCAGCCCTCGACCAGGTCCGCCTCCTGCCCGCGCAGGTGGATGTCGAAGTGCGCAGTGAGCACCTGCCGAATGGGCCGGGCCGTCTCGTCGGGATCCGCGTAGGTCGTGCACCCCTCGACGATCGGCGGCGTCGGGGGGCAGCCGTCCGTCCCCAGCGTCGTGATCATGTCCAGGAAGATCGGGTTGACGTCGTCTCGGCCGACGAGTGGCGCCGCGAGCGCCGTCAGATCGAGATCACACAGATTGCTGAAGGCCAGGTGTCCAGCGCCTGCGACCTCGACATAGGGAGCACCCGAAGTGGCTGCCGCGGCTGCCGTGCTCTCGGCCGGCACGGCGCCATCGCACTCCCCAGCGATGAAGACGACGGGCAGGTCGCGCGTGACCACCTCTCGCCCGGACATGGGGAAGATCGCATCGATGCGCTCATCGATGTCGCCGTAGGTGACCGTCGAATCTCCCCCCGCCGAGTGCCCGAACACACCGATCCTCTCCATGTCGAAGGTCCCCGCCAGGAAGCCATCGTCAGCCGCGGATTCCGCCCAGTCGATCAGCAGGCCCAGATCGGCGATCGCCGGGTCGTCGAAGCTCAGCTCGCAGCCCTCGACGGGAGGCTGGAAGAGGCACGGCAGCAGATCACCGACGGATCGGCCGACATGCTCCGTCGCCACGACGACGTAGCCGCGTGAGGCCAGGTGGGTGCTCAGATCGACAGACTGCACGCGCATCCCGCCTAGACCATGGCTGAAGAGGACGACCGGGAACGGCTCTTCGGCGAACCGCACCTCCGCGTCGCGCACCGCCGAGGTCGCGAGCAACGGCAGCACGAGCCCGTCGAGCTGCTCGAGGACGGATGGTGGGACCCAGTCGAGCAGATCGACCTGCTCTGGAGCCCCCCGCGTGCTGTCGGCTGCCGGGTACCACACCTCGACGCTCAGCCCCTGCCACTCGATGGTCTGCACCCCAACGGGAACGCCTGATTCGCTCCGATCGGCAGGCAGATCCAGCGGCTCGACCTTGGTGATCTCCGGCTCCGGTGCACAAGCCAGCAAGAACGCCCACACCATGAGTCCTCCAGGCGGCCGCGCCTACTCCGGCGACCGCCCTGCCGTCCATCAGACTACGCTCTGCGCATGCTTCCACTCCTTCTTCTCGCGTGCGCACGCTCCACGGCCCCCGTCGCAGCCGTCGACCCGACGGTCGGTCCGATCAACCTGTGGCGGGTCCAGCGTGGTGATGCCGTGTCGCATCTCTTCGGCACCTGCCACCTCCCGATTCCCGTGATCGAGCTGCTCCCCCCACCCCACGACGGTGTGCTCGACCAGGCGCGCGTGGTGCTCAACGAGCTCGACGTGCGCGACCTGTCTCAGGCCGATCCGCTCCGGACACTAAGCATCCTCCACTCCGAGACCTCAGTGCGGGATCAGCTCGGTGAGGCCGCCTGGGAGGACTACATCCGCTCTGCGCGTGGAGTTCCCGCGCCCATGCTCGACCACCTACAGCCCTGGTTCGGGAGTGACTCGTCCACTGCGCCCGAGCACCCGCCGGTCGACGTCGCGGCCCAGGCCCGGCTCGTTGCCGGAGGCGCGAGCCTGGTGTCGCTGGAGACCCTGGAGCAGCAGCTCCAGCTGCTAGAGCACCTCGTGCAGGGGGACACGCCGAGCACAGCGATGACCGACAGCCGCGAGCTGGCGAACACGTGCTGCTTCGAACCTGATCCTGCAGGCTGCAGCGCGGCCGTCGACGGCATGCCCGAGCCGGAGCGACGACTGCTCTTCGACGAGCGGAACCGCAGCTGGATGCCCACCCTCCTGCCGGAGCTCGAGGCAGGCGGCGCCGTCGTCGCCGTCGGTGCAGGCCACATGGTGGGCGAGGCCGGCCTCGTGCGGCTCCTCGAGATGCAGGGGTTCACGGTCGAGCAGCTGAGCGGCATCCGGTCCTCACGACCCACCGTCGTCGAGGCCCCACCCGAGCCCCCTGACCCGCGCCGGGTCGAGGCATGGACCACCGGGATCGACGTCGCCCTGCAGACCGCCTGTGCCCTGCCTCCCTTCGCCTGCCTGGTCGCCGAGGTCCCCGACTGCCCCGCGCGGCTCGCGCGCGACTACCAGGCCTGCGTGGTCCAGCGCGTCGACAGACTCCGGCGACGACCCACGGGTGCCGAAGACCCTGCGATCGCCGAGCTTCTCCAGTGCAGCGTGTCCGGCCTCATGCTGGACTTCATCGTGACGGGCCCCCACTCCGAGGCCTGTGCCGATGCCCATGCGAAGCTGGTGGGACGGGCGAGCGGGATCCTCGAGTAGAGCCCACTCAGCCCCCCGACCTCACTCGCCGCAGAACACGCCGTTGCAGGCGAAGGGCAGATCGCGGAGGTAGTAGACGAAGTAGTCGCCACAGTTCGTGACCGTGGTCTCAGACTCCCAGAGGCACTCGTCCGCCGACCAGTGCCAGCACGTGCGCAGCTCGGCGCTCCCGCCGGCCTCCCGCGGGTGAATGCCATCGAGCCAGCCTGGTGCATGCGTGGAGCACTGGTAGGTGGCGGGCGCCGTCTCGGGCATCCGAGTGCCGGCTCTCCCTTCGAAGCGGTACCAGCTGTTCAGCCCGACTTCATCGCGGTCGCAGTAGACCGGACCCGTCGCGGCGACGTTGCGCCAGTCCTGGTCGAGGGTGCCGTAGTCGGTGCACTCCGGCGGCAGCTCGACATCCCCTCCTGGGATCGTCGCACGGGTCGACGGGAGACAGGTCTCCAGATCCAGGAACTGAACACTCGCGCCGCAGACTCCACCGCCGACCACAGGACTGACCGCGAGGGCCCCCGAGGGATCCGCCCGCAGCGTGGTGACGAACGAGAGCCCGGCCAGGTCGGTCGGCGTGCCCGCGCAGGGACCACCCGGAATCACGTCGGCGCCGGGACCGCGACCCGTGAGCACAGCGACCGTGCCGCCGGGAGTGCCTCCCGCGTAGAGCACGTCGATTGCACCGGGACACGAGCCGCCGACCTCGAGAATGGGTCCACCGGCGAAGGCGAGGGTGGGGAACAGGACTGCGACGACGACCATTGGCTGCTTGTACACGAAACCCTCCGTTGTACGGTGACTGTACCACAGCTGGCTCGCTCGAATGCCTCGCTTGCTCCCCATCCCCAGACAGACCCACACGCAGAACGAATTCACGAGACGACCTCCCACCAGAGGGCACGGCTCCGCTAGAGTGCGCTCATGCGGAGGATGCCATGCGACGGTTCTGGATCGGCACGACGACGGCACTGGGCCTGTGGGCTCTGCTCGGATGCTCTGGTCTGAGCCAGGGGATGCGTGATGCAGCCCTCGAGCAGCTCGCGGATGCAGAGGAGTCCGTCCGTGGCCTCGACAAGGCCAAGCAGAAGAAGGCGGTCGGCAAGCTGGTCACCGAGGTCAAGGAGCTCGCCGAGGCGGAGGAAACCTCCGTGATTCTCCTCACGGGCTTCGCCGTAGCGACCAACGAGGCCTGCGCCGACGGCGACATCAACGACGAGGAGATGCAGACGCTCGAGACGCTCGTCGCGGAGCTGCGCAAGGGCGAGTGAGTCCTCGCTGCGACCTCGCTGGCGCGCGTTCTCTCCGAGGCGTGCCGGGCGGGGGACTCCAAGGGTGACCGGGGGGTGCTCGAGAGCCCGCTCCCTCGCTAGCGTATGACCGCCGCGTGCGCTGATTGACCGGACGCGCGCGGCTCGTGATACCTGTGCGGAAACCACCACAGGAGAGCACATGCGCACCGTCCTCGCCCTCGCCCTTGCGATTCCAGCCACCAGCCTCGCCGTCGACCTCGAGATCGGAGGCGCGTGCCCGGGCCCCATGGACTTCGCCATCACGGGTGCCGCGCCCGGTGGCTCGGTCGCCATCCTGACTGCGGATGGTGCCGGCGGTGCCATCGTGCCCGGTGGCCCCTGCGCCGGTGCAGAGATCCCGATCGGCCCGGCCGGCCTCGCCTTCCGGGCCGCCGTTCCCACCGACGGTGCCGGTGCAGCCGCCATCCGTCCGACCATCCCCGACTTCGCCTGTGGCCTGACGGTCGCTGCACTCGACCTCACCACCTGTGAGGCCTCCGCTCCGGTGATGCTCTCGGGCCCGGCTGGCGAGTTCCAGCTCTACGCGGCCGCTGCGGGCGCCACCACCGGCGTCTGGGGCATCGATCTCGTCGCTGGCACCACGATGATGGTGTCCGATCCGGGCGTGCCGATCACCGGCCTGACCAGCGATGGCCGCGGCACGATCTACGCCATCGAGGGTGGTGGCCTGGCCGTCGGCAACCCGACCGCGGGGGCCGTGAGCGTGCTCGACCCGATGACCGGCTCGCTGCGGCCCGTCGCCCTCACCGACCAGGTCGAGACGAGCATCGCCTTCGCCGATGGCCTGCTCTACACGAGCGACGAGAACACCTCGTACCTCGCCGTCGATCCGGCAACCGGCTCGGTCACTCCCCTCGGCGGCATCCCCGATGGCGGTGGCTACGGCTTCGCCGAGGCCTACGACGGCGCGCAGATGTGGCGCCTGAACGACACCGAGCTGCACACTGTGGATGGCGTGGGCAACACGACCCTGGTGGCCCCCATCAGTGGCCTTCCCGGCGGCAACGGTGCCGGGGCGGTGTTCTACGACGGCCAGCTCTGGATCATGACCGACGACGGCCGCGGGGGCTCCGGCCTCTTCAGCGTCGACCCGGTGACCGGCGCGGCCACGTGGTCGGGCATCTCGGTCCCCAGCGGCGACATCGACGCACTCACCGCCGCGATGTGAGTCCGGTCGCGCACCGGCGAGCGCCGGTGCGCGGGCCCCTGCATGAGCCGCAAGCGGGCGAGCGCGCGCACGATGCGCCCGCGCTCAGCCCAGCGCTGCCAGGACCAGCAGGCCCCCCAGGCACAGGTTCGCCAGTCCGAACATCGTGGACCGGAGCGATGCCCGGTTCCCGACGTAGGCCGCGAGGTGCCCGAGGCGACACACCGTCCAGGCCAGGCCGAGCCCCCACACCCAGACCGGCTCGACGGCGGTCAGGTGGGTGATGAAGAACACGACCACGGCGGGAAGAGCGGCCTCGAAGGCATTCTGCTCGGCAGCCCAGGCCCGTGCCCCCCAGCCTGTGAGCTGGGTGGACTGGTCCCGCGGATGACGCCGCTCGTACCCGAGAGGAATGCGCGCCGCGATCACGGGAAGGTGAGCCACATAGGGCAGGACGACGGCGACCACGGCGAGCCAGAGGCCCGGGGTCACGAGGCGTCCTGGTCGACCGACTCGAGAGCCGCAGCGAACGGACTGAAGGCGAGGCCCCCGTCGCCGTCTCCCAGCGCAGCCGGATCGACGTCCGGTGGCTCGGTGAGGCGGTCGCAGGCGGCCCGGAACGAGGCCCAGACCCGATCCGAGTCTGCCCGGGGCACGTGACCGATGCGGCGCCAGCGCTGGTGGAAGCGACGCACGGCCTCGTCCACGTCACTGACCTCGGTGCCGACGAGGGCATGAACCTCGGCGATCAGGCCCTCCTTGCTCGCGAGGTTCTCCTGTTCCTGGGCCTCCTTCGCCGTCCGTCGGCGCTCGAAGACCGTGTCGGCAGCCGCGCGGAAGGCCTTCCAGGCCTCATCCGCAGCCTCGGAGCGCCCGGCATGGCCCGCCGCCTTCCACTGCGCCTGCAGCCCCTTCATGGCCTCGGCCGCCCGAATCGGATCGGTGGACTTGGCGAGCAGCAGGGCACGCTTGACGAGGCCCTGCTGCACCTCGAGTCGCTCTGCCCGCTGCGCATCACGGCGGGCATAGACGGCATCCATTGCAGCACGCCAGCGCGCCTGCAGCACAGCATGGTGCTCGCGAGGAACCCGCGCCGCTCCGCGCCAGATGTCCTGCAGTGTGCGCGCCTTTCCGAGGGCTGCATCGAGATCCGGCTCGCTCGCGAGGGCCTCGGCCGCCACGACGATCTCCGTGCGGACTGCGACGTTGGCCGCCTCCTCCTCCGCTCTCGGATCGGGGAGCGCGTCGATGCGAGCGGAGAGCGCCTCCATGCGTGCATCCCGCGCCGCCTCGAGGCGCTGCCGCTCCTCGCGTGGGACGGGACGCAGGCCGGCCCAGTCTCGCCCGAACGCCTTCCGAGCCGCCACCAGCGCGTCGCGCGTCGCCTCGCCATCGGCCAGGAGTGTGTCGACGCTCGCGAGCAGAGCCTCAAGCTTCGGCACCACGACCCAGGCCAAGGTGTCGGAGCGCCGCGGGGGGCGAGCGGGACGCTCTTCGGGCGTGGACGACGCCTCGGCGTCACCGACCGGCTGTGGCTCGAGTGCCGCGGGCTCAGGCAGCGGAGCCGGGCTCTCCGGAGGCCCGGGCTCGGATGGCGTCGCGGCCTCGCTCGGTGGCTCGGGCTCCGGCTCACCGAACACGGGAGGGGCGAGCACGGGCGCCACCAGAGGACCGGTCTGGACCCCCGTGCGCTTCGTGCGGTCCTGTCCGACCGGCGCCTCCTCCCCCGAGAGCCTTGGATCGCCCTTGCCCTTCCGCTTCTTGCGCTTCTTGTTGGCCTTGGCCTCCGCCTTGGCCTCCGCCTCACGACGTGCCTTGCGCTTGCGGCTGCGCTCCTCCTTGGAGGGCTTCGGCTTCTTCGCCTTGCGGCTCTTCTTCGGGGTGCCTGGCTCGGCTGGGGTCACACTGGACGGCGCGGCCGCGCTCTGCAGCTCCGACGCCCCACCCTCAGCCGAGGCCTTCTCACCCAGACCGAGTCGCTCTCGGAACCATCCCCACAGGCTCATCCATTCCTCCGAGCGACGTGTGTATCGAGTCGACCACACCCCGTCGCCACTCGGTGAACCTCCCACCAAATCGTCACCAAGCGAGACAGACCTTGCCCACGTGACGCCCGGCTGCGAGCCAGTCGAGGGCCTCAGGAGCCTGCTCGACGGGGAACACGCGATCGACCACCGGCTCGAGCCCCGGTGCATCGAGGACACGACACAGCTCGACCAGGCCCTCCCGCGATCCGACAAAGACACCCTGCACGCGGATCTGGCTCATCAAGATGGGCAGGACGTCCAGCGGCTGCTCGGTGCCTCCCAGCACACCGATCAAGGCCACCGTGCCCCCTACCCGCACCGCCTTCAGCGACTGCGCGAGCGTGCCCGCGCCACCGACCTCGACGACCGCGTCCACCCCGTCTCCGGCGAGTGTCCGGGCTGTGCGGCCCCAGTCGGCATCGGCGGTGTAGTCGATGACCTCCGAGGCACCGAGCTCCCGCAGCCGCGACGCCTTCGCGGGACTGCTCGTCGTCGCGATCACCCGCGCGCCCAGGCGCTGTGCCAGCTGAACCGCGAACAGGGACACGCCGCCGGTGCCGAGCGTGAGGACGGTGTGCCCCGGCCCGATTCCCGCCAGCTGCAGAGCCGACCAGGCGGTGAGTCCCGCGCAGGGCAGCGTCGCCGCCGCCGCATCCGAGAGCCGCTCCGGCACTCGCACGACCTCGCTCGCACCCACGACCACCGCGTCGGCGAGCACGCCGTCCACCGGACCGCCCCGGGTCTTTCGAACCGCGTCCCGGTCAGGGCCCCCCGCCAGCCAGGTCGGAGAGAACGTGGCCACCACCCGGTCGCCGACCGCTACGTCAGTCACGCCCGCGCCGAGCGCATCGACAACGCCGCACCCGTCCGAGAGCGGCACGTAGGGCAGGACCCGCCGGTCGTAGTGCCCCCGCCACATCAGCAGATCCCGGTAGTTCAGCGAGGCTGCCCGCATCCGCAGCCGCACCTGCCCGGGACCGGGCACGGGCTCATCGACCTCGTCCACGTCCAGGCCCCGCCATGCACGAACCGTCCACCGCCGCATGCTCACCTCCGGGCGCATCGCGGACGACCCAGGTATCCTCTGCTCCTGGAGGGAAGGGGATGCGCTGGACGTTGGTGGGACTGCTGCTGCTCGGATGCCCGAGCGTGAAGGACGATTCGGAGGTCGCGGACACCGGAGTGTCTACTCTTCCCCCCCTCTCCTGCACCGACACTCTGGAGCTCGTGGCGGGTGATGCGCAGAACTACGCCTACACCGTCGACATCGACATCGTCCCCACCTCCATCCAGGCGCTGAGCGACGCGACCGTGTGCTGGAGCGACGTGACCACCGACATTCGCGGTCGCCCACTCGATCCCTCGACGATCGAGCAGGTGACCCTCACCCGGGTGTCTCTCACCGAGGCTGAGACCGAGCAGGCGGTGATCCAAAACACACTGACCCAGGAATATGTCGCCGACATCCGCATGCTCGTCAGCCCGACCGACACCTGCGCACAGCTCACCGACTTCTCCATCATCGGGAACTTCTTCCTTCCCGAGTTCGACATGCCGGAAGATCCGGACACGACCTGGCTCGCCAGCGTGTGGAAGTTCAACGACTACGGGCGCAACGAGATCCTGATGAGCGGGATCTTCGAGCCCCTCGCGGCAAGCGACAACAACACCTTCGACATCAACGACAGCAGCACGGCGCTCACGTTCGACGCCGACCTGCAGTCCCTCTCCGAGGTCCGGGCCTGCGAGGGTCCCTCCCAGCTGTGGTTCGACTGGTCGGGCGTGACTGTGGACGCGACCGGAAAGGCCTGGGACAGCCGCACCTCGGACACCCTGCTGATTGGCAAGGTCGCCGGCAGTGTGGCGGACGCCGAGGAGAGCTTCATCCAGCTCTACGAGACGGCAGAGGCCATCTGGACCATGCCGGTCTACGGTCTCACCCGCACGCACCTGCTCGACGACGGCACGATCAGCGCCGTGGACTACGACGGCCGAACGCTCGTGCCCCGCGCGCTCGACGGCACGGCCTTCCCGGGCTTCGACTCGACCGGCACCTGGCTGATCGGCATCGAGTGCTCGACCTGCACCAGCCCTGCACCCACCTTCCTCACCGTGGTGTCGGTGGAGTAGTGGGCTTCCTCGCGGTCGACGTGCAGTACGACGAGCCCGCCGACACCGCCTGGGTCGCGGGAGTCTGGTTCGCCGGCTGGTGCGATGCGGTGCCCACACGGGCGGACGTGCGGCTGCACTTCGGCCTCACTCCGTACGAGCCCGGGCAGTTCTACCGACGCGAGCTGCCCGCCATCCTCGAGCTGGTCACCGAGTCGGTAGACTGCGGCGAGGTGCACACAGTGCTCGTCGACAGCTACGTCGATCTGGGCCCGAGCCCCGGCATGGGACGCCACCTCTACCAAGCCCTCGACGGTCGCGTCCGCGTCGTCGGCATCGCGAAGCGGCCGTTCGACGAGGCTCGACCTGTCGAGGTGCTCCGCGGCACCTCCACCCGTCCGCTCTACGTCACGGCGACCTCCGATCCTGCCGAGGCAGCCGAGGGCGTGCGCTCGATGCACGGTGCACACCGGATCCCCACCCTCCTCAAGCAGGTGGACGCCCTCGCTCGCGGCCGGTGAGCTGTCCACCCTGATACCGTGGTGGTGTGTCTGCTCTGCTGCTGCTCATGCTCGCCCAACCGGCCCTCGCCGTCGATCGCTTCGTCGGTCCCGACGATCCGTACGCGACGCTCGCCGAGGCCCTCGGCGCTGCGCTCGATGGCGACACGATCTTCCTTGAACATTCTCTTTACACAGCGTACATATTGGTTGCCCGTGAGCTTCGACTTTGACATTGTGATGTTGTTGTGAAAAGCCTGGAGCACACGTGGCATAAAGCAGTGATCGATAGCACCTGCCGGACGCAGCGTTGTCGCAGGCGGTGCAAACGAAAGTAGAGACATCTTCTTTGGCAAATATGTAGCAAAAAGAAGAACATCTTAGCT
>PKDJ01000079.1 GCA_002862545.1 Pseudomonadota bacterium | reverse complement strand
CTGCTCGTCGCGGTCGCTGTCCGCAACGTGCCGGCCACCCTGGTCGGTCTGTTCCTGCTGTGGGCGCTGTCCATCGCCTTCGGCTGGGGCCTGGGCCTGTCGACCACCTTCCTGTCGACGGAGATCGCGACCGGTCAGCTCGGGATTCCCGCGTGGTACGGCGAGTTCTTGGCTGCGGCGGGTCCCTGGCTCCCCTCCGAGGCACTCGGAGCCTGGCGCGGGGGTACCTTCCGTGCCGACTGGGTGTGGGAGCACTTTGGCAGCCTTGCGCTCACGACGGGCCTCAGCCTTGGCTTGTCGGCCCTCGTCCTCGAGCGGTCGGACGTGCCGTAGCCCAGGCAGGGTGACGGTCGCCGCCCGGTCGACACCGCTTCTTCGACGGTCCGTGACAGACCACCGCTCCAGCGAGCGCTAGGACTGGGCTCCCAGGAGGTGCGCCATGGGGGTTCCCCCGAGCGTACGACCCTTCGCTGATCTGCTAGCCGAGGCGCTGCGGCGTGCTGGAGCACCGGCGCATCGTGTCGAGGATGCGATGTCGGCGTTCAGCGACCGTGCGGGGCTCGGCTCCCGCTTCTACATCTTGCCGACGTCGATCGTGGTGGCAGAGTCCGGGGGGACGCGGCTGCTGGCCACGGCTGGCTCGGCACCCTCACTGCATCGCATGGACGCCCTGTCTCGCCTGGCCGATCGCGTGCTGGCCGGTGCGCTGCCACCCGAGGTGGCGAAGGACGAGGTCCATCGCCTGGAGGCGGAGGGCAGTGCGTGGGGCGTCGGGGCACAGCTTGCTGCGCACGCCGTGGCGGCCGGCTGTGCCGCTCCGTTGGTGGGCGGAGGGGGCCGCGAGATGGTGGCTGCGGCGGCCGTGGGCATGGTCGCGGGTGGCGTGGCCATGCTCGCCGAGCGTCGCGAGGGAGCGGCGGCCCTCGCAGAGCTCCTGGCGGCGACGGTTGGCACCGTGGCGCTCGCCGGGATCGCGAGGGCGATGGGGGGCGCCGATCCTGGGCCCGCGCTCCTTGCGGGCTTGATCGTGCTTCTGCCCGGGTTCCGGCTGACTGTTGGCATGACTGAGCTGGCGACGCGGCACCTGATCTCCGGCACCGGCGGCCTCGTCTCTGCCGGCATGACGCTGCTGCAGCTGGCGGTCGGCGTGGCGCTCGGGTCCACGCTCGGCTCCCTCGACCTCCTCCCGGTGCAGGCGGCCACACCCCTGTCGCCCTGGTTCGGACTCCTCCTGTTGCCTCCGCTGGCACTGTCCTTCGGGATCCTGCTCGATGCGCGGCGCAGCCAGCTCGGCCACGTCCTGCTCGCCTTGAGCGTCGCCCTCGCGGGGGCTCATCTCGGTGCCTGGGCGCTCGGGCCCCTGGGCGGGCTGGTGGCGGCACTCGGGGTGACCGTCACAGCCAACGTGCTCGCCCATCGGCACGATCAGCCCGCGGCGGTGGTGCTGGTGCCGGGGATTCTGCTGCTCGTGCCGGGCAGCATCGGATTCCGTGCAATTCGCGCGCTGCTCGCGCAGGACGCTGTCGCCGGGGTCGAGGGCACCTTCGCGATGGCCCTCGCGGCGGTCACGCTGGTGGCAGGGACGCTCGCGGGGAACGCCCTGGTGCCGCCCAGGCGAGGCCTCTGACCGACGGAGGTCGCAGGCCGCTCAGCCGGCCTGCGAGCGCGAGCTGCTCACTCGGGTGCGCCGAGCTCGATCCAGTCTGCGATGAGCGTGATCTCGTCTCCAGACAGCGGACCGCCGGAGAGCGGCATCTGCGAGCCGCCACCACCGACGGCCGCGGGCGTACCGTTCACCTTCTGCCACAGGTAGCTGGCATCGAGATCGAAGGGCGTGATCAGCTGGATCGCGGGTACGTCGACCGAGGCCTGGAACAGCTCGTCGTACGTGTCGAAGTTCACGCCGCCAGAGGCACCGGCACCGCCGTGGCAGCTGTAGCAGCGGCTCGCCAGGATGGGCTCGACATCGGCCGTGTAGGTGATGGCAGGCGCGACGACGCACTCGGTGTTGGGCGCGCCCGGGGTGCCCATGTTGTCGCCATCGCCGTAGGGCACGTCGCCGTGACACCAGTCGGCCGGGTTGGCGGGGTCGCCACCGGGGGTGAGCTGAATGGACATGCCGCTGTCGTCGGGCCAGAGCACGCCGTCGTCGTAGTCGATGCCGAACAGCTCGGTGCCATCCGGCTTGACCAGCACGACCTCGTCCGCGCCGTTCGCCAGGGAGTACGCGGTGCTGTAGGCCTCGTCGACGACGACGCCGCCGTTGATGCTCTCGTCGGCGTTGCGGCCGAGGACGGCGTAGCCACCAGCGGGGACCACGAGCGGACCGACCACGGTGTAGGAGTCCGAGTCTCGGTCCTCGATGCGCAGTCCGGAGAGGTCGACATCCTCGCCGAGGGCGTTGTGGATCTCCAGCCACTCGCCGTTGCTGTCGCTCACGACCGTCGGGTCCTTGATGAACTCGGTCACCAGGATGTCTCCGGGTGCGAGGCTGTCCACACCGAGCACTCCGCCTCCGTCGTCGGACGGATCGGTCGGGTCGGTCCCGGCTGCGAGCTCGTCGCCGTCACCCACGCCGCCGCCGTCGGTGTCGAACACTGCGGGGTCGGTGTCGAGCGCCAGCTCGTCGGCCGCCGTGAGGCCGTCGCCGTCCCGGTCGGAGTCAGCATCGTGCATCAGCGCGATCACGCTGTTGGACGTGTCGTTCTCGGCGCCGAGGGTCACGGCCTGGAAGGCCACCTCGGAGAACGGGACGGGGGCGGGGATGACGACCGAGAACACGGCCGCGCCGTCCGCGTCGGCGGGCACGTTGGTCAGCACTTTGACGGGCGAGGGGATGAAGAGGCAGTCGGGGGCGAGCGGTGCGGGGCAGGCGCCGTCGCCGACCGTGTTCGGCGAGTAGACCAGGTACACGGTCGCGCCAGCGTCAGCTCCCGTGATGGTGAAGTTCGTGCGGGAGCCTCCGACGATCGGGCTCACGGTCAGGGTCAGATCGCCCGGGGCCGGCATGGCCGCGCTCTGTGCGTCGGTCGACCACTCCAGCCCTTGATCGGAGCTGTCGACGGAGCAGGCGGTCAGGGCCAGACACAGGACTGGAAGCACTCGGATCATGCACTCACCTCGCAGGAAACGAACGGTACGCCATCGCGACCGTCAAGGCGAGAAAAACGCATTGGATAGGCTTTGCGAGCGGATCGCGGGCTTGCCGGCTAGTCTCCTCATGAGATGCGTATGCTTCCCCCTCTCATCGCTCTGGCATGTGCGCCAGCTCCAGCGCCACAGGTGGCTCCCGACGGCCGGCTCGACCCCGTCGCCCACGCCGCGAGGGCCTCGCTCGTGCTGCGCGGCGTTCGTCCAAGCGCCGAGGAGTCGGCGCGCGTTCGGAGGGATCCCGAGGCGCTCGACGCCCTCGTCGCAGAGTGGGTGGAGAGCCCGCTGTTTCTCGAGACGGTGCGCGACGTTCATGCGCAGGCCTGGTGGCTCCGGAGCGACACGCGCGCAGACCCTCCCTCCGCTGGGCCTCTCCTGCTGACCGGGAGCTCCGAGATCGAGGCGGCCTTCCAGGAAGAGCCGCTGCGACTGGTCTCCGAGATCGTGGCTGACGGGCGCCCCTACACGGACGTGGTCACCGCCGAGCACACGATGATCGACGCCATCTTGGCCGAGGCCTACGGCCTGCCCTTCGATCCCGAGGGGCCCGACTGGCAGCCAGCGACCTACACCGATGGCCGTCCGGCGGCCGGCGTGCTGTCGACGAACGGTCTCTGGCTGCGGCACGTCTCCGGTGTCGCCAACGCGCATCGCTCTCGGGCCTCCTGGCTGGCCCGGTCCCTGCTGTGCGACGATCTGTCCGCGCGCGACCTTCCCGTGACGAGCATCCCGCACGAGGAGGGTGAGGCGCTGCGCAGCGATCCGGCCTGCCAGGGCTGTCACCAGGCCATGGATCCGATTGCAGCCCAGCTCTACGGCTTCCGCTTCGCGGTCCGACCCGGAGACATGCGCATCGCATGGCTCCTCGACTGCCGGGACGACGTTGCCCACGCCTGCTACCCGCTCGACCTGTACGAGCCGTCGCAGTCGGACGGCTGGATCGAGCAGGGGCTGCCGACGCCGAGCTTCTACGGACTGCCATCCGAGCACCTCGGCTCGCTGGGGCGCCAGGTCGCGGCGGACCCTCGGTTCGCGACCTGCGCCGTCCGGCACTTCTGGGGCTGGTTTACCCAGGACGATGCCTACGGCGCGGTCCCACCCCCAGTCGTCGACACCCTCGCGCAGGGGTTCGTGGAATCGGGCTTCGACACCAAGTGGCTGGCGAGGGCGCTGGTCTCCTCGCCGGAGTTCGCAGCGGCTCCGCCGCAGGTGATGCGATCCGAGCAGCTCGCGAGGTGGCTCTTCGATCTCACGGGCTTTCGATGGACGATTGGTGAGTCGGAGTGTGACGGCGTGACCGCCTGCGGCGGTGTCCGCGACCTGCTCCTGACCGACGAGTTGGGCATGCGCACCCTCGCTGGAGGGCAGGACGGCTGGGATGTCGTGGTCTCCGATCACACGCCCACGCCCACCCAGCAGCTTGTGCTCTCGGTCGCGGCCGAGCTCGCAGCTGCGCACGTCGTCGAGGCCGACCTCGCGGTGCCTCCCGAGTCGCGTCGCCTGCTCTCTGCACTCGCGCCAGACGGGACCTCGGACGTCGAGGCGCGGCGGGCACAGCTGGGGCTGCTGGTCGAGCGCATTCTCGGAGGACCGGATCCGGCCTTGGTCGATGAGCTGCTGCCCCACTGGCGCGATGCCCGTGCGCGTCACGGCGCCGACGGCCCTGCCTGGGAGGTCGTGATCGCGCTCCTCCTGCAAGATCCCGCGGCGTGGGTGTACTGATGAGCTGGACCCGTCGCTCGGTGCTCGGTGCGCTCGGTGCGCTCGTCGCGGCTCCCGCGGTCGGGGCTACGCCACCCAAGCGGCTGGTGGTGGTCCTGGCGGATGGCGGGTGGGATGCCTGGCTCACCCTCGATCCACGACCCGAGATGGTGAGTGAGCGCGATCAGGCGCTCGTCGATGGTGCCGACGAGACCACGTCGACCTACGCAGGCATCTCGTTCGGCTCCAACCCGGTCTCGCGACCACTGACCGAGAGCTTCCTCGCGCGCTGGGCCTCACGCGCCGTCGTGCTGCGCGGCGTGTGGTCCGGCGCCATCGGGCACGAGGCTGCCCTCTTGCGTGCCCTGACCGGAACCTCCACTCCGGGCGCTCCCGATCTGGGTGCCATCGTGGGCTCCGTGCTCGGGCATCGACACCCCGTCGGGTACGTCGACCTCTCGGGTCGGGGCATGCCGGGAGACCTCGGCGGAGCGATGGCGCGGGTCGGTGTGCGGCAGCAGCTGGGCTGGCTGCTGGATCCGACTGAGGGGGCCGTCGACCGAGCCGTGGCCGACGCCTGGGTGCGGCGCCGCTCGTCCATCCTCCGCGACGGCACGGCCGGCGGAGAGGCGATCGCCGATGCCCTGGTCGCTGCGCGGGATCGCGCCGGGGCGCTGCGAGGCGCGGGCGCCGACCTCGTGCCCGGTGCCTGGCTCAAGACGGACAGCACGGCGACACTGGCGGCCGACCTGCTCGCCCGCGACGTCTGCGCCTCCGTCATGCTCGACAGCGGCCAGTCCTGGGACTTCCACGAGCGTGCGACGGGGATGAACGGCTCCTGGGAGGGGCTGTCGGAGCTGCTGGAGCTGCTGCTGACAGCACTCGACGAGCGTGGGATCCTCGACGACACCCTGGTCCTGGTGCGCTCGGAGATGGGGCGGACGCCCTGGAGGAATCCCCTCGGCGGCACCGACCACTGGCCCGTCGGCAGTGCTCTGCTCCTGGGTGGAGGGCTCGACGGCGGACGCGTCGTCGGCGCCACGGGTGACGACCATGCGGCGCTTCCGGTGTCGCTCACCACGGGCCTCCCCGACCCTACTGGCGAGGTGATCAGCTACGGCCACCTCGCGGCGGGTGTGCTCGCCGCGCTCGGCGTCGACGCGCGGCTGTGGCTGCCGGACGCACCGCTCGGGCTGTGAGCATCACCGAGACTGGCGCAGCCGGAGCCACAGAATCTGTGCAGCGGCGCCGACGGAGAAGGCCACGAGGGTGACCTGCACGCCGGGGAGCCGGTCGAGCCATGCTCCGGCAGCGAGCACAGCGGTGGTCGCGAGGAGGCTCAGGGCCACAGACTCGGGGATCCCGCGCGTGGTGCGCGCGTAGACCAGTCGACCCGTGTAGAGGCTGACCATCACGGTGAGCCCAGGCAGCAGCACGGCGAGGGGCAGGGCCGTCTGGGCCACGTCGCTCAAGTCACCCTCCAGCCCTGCGACCCCCCCGAACCAGACGCCGGAGAGAGGGGTGAGCGCCACCACGGTCAGCGCTAGCGTCATGAGTGTGGCCAGCCCCCGCGCGAATCTGTCGAGCACGGCGCGCGCCTCGGGACGCCCGGAGAGGCTGACCACCACCTCGTTGAAGGCGATGCCGATCGAGCGCGACATGAACACGAGGCCGTTGGTCGCGGGCCAGGCGGCCAGGTTCGTCAGGGGGGCGGGCATGCGGGCGATGCTCGCCGAGCCCAGGGGGAGAGCCACCAAGTTGAGGATCGGTGTCACGGCCAGCGGGAGGTAGAACGCGAGGAGGCGACGGAGGGTCAGCTCCTCACCGATGGCCGCTCGCGCGAGGGGGCCAGCACGGACCGGTCTGGCGAGCACGCGCGCCGAGACCATCTCGGCGAGCACGCCGGCGCTCAGTGCGGCTCCGGCGACGGCGACACCGGGCACGGCACCATGGAGCAGTCCTGCGACGAGCACGGCTCCCATCACGGCGAGGCGAACCAGCGTGCCGATCACGACGGCGCGCGAGCGGTCGAAGCGAATCAACAGACCCTGGTGAAGGCGCCGATCACCGATGGCCCACGTCCACGGCAGCATCCACTGAAGACCGAGTCTGCCGGGCTCGATGGCGCCCTCGGGCGGGCCGATCAGCGTGACCAGCACCAGGTCATAGAGTGGGGTGAAGGCCAGCAGCGCATGCAGCAGCGTCAGGCCGAGACCGAGTGCGGTGCAGAAGCGCAGCAGCGTCGCGAAGGCCTCGCGGTCCGTCGAGAGCGCCGTCGAGGCGGCGAGCATCATGATGATCGGGGCCTCGACCAGCAGCGCCATCGGGAACACGAGGCCACCGAAGGCCGCCAGATGGAACGGTGCGTCCGCCAGCCGAGCGATCGTGGCGCTCACCAAGGTCATCTCGGTGCCCATCAGCAACCAGCTGGCAGCGAGCGGCCACCAAGCGGCGAAGACCTGTCGACCGGTGAGGCGGGGCTCGGGCATGAGGGCACTTAGCCGAGTGCCTGGCAGTGCGCGGAGTGCGTCGGGCACGCTGCGAGGACTCCACTTGACCGCCGTCCCGTGCCATCCTGCGCGCGGAGGAGCCGTGTCCGACACCTCACGCGTCCGCGAACACTACGATGCGCACCCCTACACGGGAGGCCTGCCTGCGCTGCCCGGGCACTGGCTCGATGCGGGTGTCGACACGCCACCGCTGCGGGACGGCGCACGGGTGCTCGTCGCGGGCTGTGGCACGGGTGCCGAGGTGGCGGCCTACGCGAGCGTTCCGGGGCTCTCGGTCGTCGGTGTCGATCTGTCGCCGCGCTCGATCGCCCTCGCCGAGGCGCAGGCCTACCCCGGGGAGCCTGTCTTCGCGGTCGCTGATCTGGCGAAGGATGATCTGGTCGGTCGCTTCGGGCAGTTCGACTTCATCTGCTGCCATGCGGTCGCCGACTACGTGCCTGACACCCCCGGCCTGTTTCAGGCGCTCGCAGCGGCGCTGGCGCCCAACGGTGTGCTGTATGTCGGCACGAACACCGACCATCACCCCGGTGCGCGCATCCGCTCGGCCTTCCAGGCCCTCGGTCTCGGACAGCGGTGGCAGGAGGACGGTCTCCATCGAGCCGGTCTGCGCGCCGTGAGCGCCCTGCTCGGGCCGGATGCGCAGATCTCTGGGCTGGCCTCACGGCCCGAGGCCCTGCTCGGCGCGGATGTCTTCCCCCCGTTCGCGCACGGCATGGGCCTCCCCGACTGGGAGGCCGCGGCTGGGCTCTCTGGCTTGAGGCTCGTCGACACCCTCGCGACACTGCATGCGCTGCCGGCGGTCGGCGACGGTGACCTGCCGCTGCTCTATGGACTGGACCGGGCGGCGATCGCGAGGTTGATCACCGGCCTGCGGCGTGAGGCCGTCCTCCAGGCGCTGTTCGCGAGTCAGCCGAAGACGGATCCGCCCTTCACGGAGCCCGCAGCGCTCTTCCGCTGGCGGGCGACGCTGCATCCCGCCGTAGGGGCTCTGCCGCCGCTCCAGGGCGACTGGATGGCCCCACGCTTCCTGGCGCTCCAGCCTACGGGGCTGCCGGAGCTCAGGCTTCAGCTCTCCGCGTGGATGCTCGAGCTCTACAGGCGCTGCGACGGCCGACCGCTCGACGTCGTGCGCGCCTCGATGTCTGCTTCAGCGCACGATGCGCACCTGCAGGCCAGCGTGTTTCGCTTCTGGCATGCGGGCCTGCTGCGACTCGACCCCCCGGTGACCTGATGGTGCTCCGCGACCTGCTGATCCGTGCCGCCCTCGACCCCGACTTCCGGGAGCGCGTCCGGCGTGAGCCCGACGCAGCGCTCACGGGCTACGACCTCACGTCGGACGAGCGCGAGGCGCTCCATCGCTGCGACGCCTCGCTGCTGCCTCACATCGCCCGGGCCGCCCTGCCGCCCCGGACCGGCGGCTCGGTGCCGCCTCGTCCGCCGCTGCCACCGCCGCCCTCCGAGCAGCGTCGACTGAGGCTTCGTCCGCGCGCCGTCCGGGCAGGGGACACCCTCTCGGTGGGCTGGACCGTGACGCTCGTGCGGCCCTCGGAGCGGACCGCGCCCGCCGAGCCCGTCGACGTCGGCGCCCAGGTCGCAGCGGTGCATGAGGCGACGCCTGGCGAGCGCGAGGCGGCGCTTCGGGCCCTGTTGGAGGTCCTGTGAGCGTCGACATCACGGTCGTCGGACTAGGAATCTCCTGCACGGAGCACCTGACCCCCGAGGCGGATCGGGCGCTCCGACGGGCCAACGAGGTCCTGTTCGTCGACACCGGCGTCGCGACGCGGGCCTTCCTAGAGCAGCGCTGCGAGCGCGTCACCGACCTGTACGCGGAGGGCTATGTCGAGGGCGTCGATCGCGTGCAGACCTACCATCACATGGCGGCGCGGGTTGTCGCTGCCGCCCTCGACCACGCGCCCGTCGTCTACGCGCTGCAGGGGCACCCGACGGTGTTCTGCTACCCGCCCTTCCTCGTGCGGGCCGCCGCAGCCGAGGTGGGCCTGAGCGTTCACGTCCAGCCCGGGATCTCGTCCCTGGCCTGCCTGTTCTCCGAGCTGATGGTCGATCCTGGCCCCCTCGGCATGCAGATGTACGAGGCGACCGACGTGCTGCTGCGTCGGCGGGCGCTCCAGCCCGACGTGCCGCTCGTGCTGTGGCAGGTCGGCACACTCGGGACCCGCCTGCACACGCGGGAGAGGTCCCCCGGTGACCGGTTCGCTCCGCTGCGGGACCACCTGCTGCAGTTCTATCCCCCCAATCACGTCGCGACGGCGCTCTACGTCAGTCCTCATCCGCTCGCGCCCTCACGTCGGCAGGCCTTTCCACTCGCAGAGATGACGGCCCACGCGGAGGCCCTCGACGGCGGAGTGACGCTCTACGTGCCCCCCTCGGAGCAGCGCCCCATCGTGGACCGGGCGCTCTGGGAGGCCCTCGGTGGTTAGACCGGCACCACGAGCGTCACGTCGGGATGCAGCGTCGGACCCCAGGCGCAGAGCTCGCCGAGGCTGAAGCGGTGCACGGCCGGCGTGGCCAGTGGGTGAGAGGCCGCGTGGACTGCCAGACAGGGGTGGCTCGGCTCCCAGAACTGCAGCAGGTGGTCGCGCAGTGGCTGGAAGTGGTCGCCGGTGCTCGGTGTGCGCTGGGCGGAGCCGAAGATGCAGAGGGGCACGTCGGCGAGCAGCGTGCGCCGCTGGGTGACCAGATCCTGGGCGGAGAACAGCTGCAGGCCACCCGCGAGAGGATCGAGGAGGACTGTCGCCAGGACGGCGTCGAGCGAGGACGGCCCCGTCACCACGCGGAGAGGCACCTGCAGGACGGCTGCCGCGTCGTGGATCTTCGCCGTGAGGGGCTCGCCGAGGGTCGGATGCCCTGAGAGCGCGAGGGCGACATCGCCATCGGTCAGCGCGGCGTCGAGGACCTGCGCCGCTAGCGCATCAGGCGACGCGTCGGGGTCGAGTCGGGTCACGGGGGGGCCGAGCGAGCGCAAGTAGGCGTCCGTGGCGAGACCGCGATCCCGGTACAGGATGTGAGCCGCCCGCCGCAGAGCGTCCCTGACCTGCGGGGTCACCTGGTCGACGTTCACGACACCGAGACCGACAATCGAGATCATGGCCTCTCCGTGTGCCCGGAGAGAGCCCGCATGAGGGCCTCGAGGTTGTCGACAGAGGGGGCCTCGAGGACTGCGGAGCGGGCCGACGACAGGCGCTCGGGGTCGGGCTCGAACCTCCAGCTCGCGGTGTCAGCACAGGGAACGGTGTGGGGCGCCGGAGGACTCCAGGGGCGGAGGGCGACGACGGTCGCGATGCCCTCGGACTCGACGGCAGGGTGGATCTCCAGCGCCCAGTCGACGGCTGCCAGCGGTGTGGGCGCTGGCGGGGAGGAGGCGTCGGGCTCGGTGGGCCAGTCGTCCGGCAAGCCCGTGACCAGGGCTGTCAGGCGAGCGGGATCGGCGACGAGGGCGCGGTCGTCCTCCGTCAGCTGGGCTGACGGGGCGGTCCACCGAAGTGACGGATCGACGGTGGCTCGCACCAGCCAGTCACGGAGCGCCTCCGAGGCCATGTCCGGTCCCTCCTCGTCGAGCGGAATACCACGGGTCGGGAGGAGCGGTGCTCGCGCTGCAGAGACTGGTCGCTGCTGACGACGCAGACGGGATCGACGCGCTCGACGCCTCGGAGTGGGCTCCGGAGTCCGTGGTGCGTCAGCTCGTGCTGTTCGCCGTCCAGCAAGGCCACGCCGATGCGCTCGCGGCTCTGCTCGCGCGCTCACCTGCAGCCGCGGCGCCCGAAGACGGGACCTCCCCGGCCTGGCTCGCAGCGGCGGCTGGGGACGACCTGTGCCTGGCGGTCCTGCTCGCTGTCGACCCAGCCGAGGCGTCTCGTGTCGGCGTGGAGCTGTCGCCGGCGAGCATCGCAGCGCTCCGTGGCCATCGCCGGTGCATCGAGGTGGTGGCCGAGTGGGCGCCGGCAGCCCTGGTCGCGGGCGAGCATCCGGCGGCCTGTGCCGCCGCGATGTCGGGTCACTCGGCGGTGCTCGGTGTCCTCGCCCGCCTCGAGGGTGCGCTCGATGTGCGTGATTCGGACGGCAGAACGCCAGCGTACCTCGCTGCAGCTCACGGCCATGCGGCCTGTCTTCACGCCGTGGCAGCGCATGCACCGGAGTCGCTCTCGGCGCAGGTGGGTGAGGTCACGCCCATCGAGGTTGCCTTCACGAAGGGCAACGACGACTGTGTGCGTGTGCTCTTGGCACTCGGTCAGCCAAACCCGTCGACGAAGTGGCAGTGTGGCTGCAATGTGGGAGAGGTCTGCGCACCGGGTGCCGTCGGTCAGCGTGCCGACTAGGCGAACCGGGGAGCTGCGTGGTACGGTCTGGCATCTATTGTTCTATGTGAGGTGATTTCATGGGAACTCCAGCGTCCCGCATCGGCGACATGACCTCGCCGTGCCCGATGCTCTGCGCCCCCGGCTGCATCCACGGCCCGGAGACCCTGGTTGTCGGCGCCCCGACGGTGATCGTGGCGGGTAGCCCGGTGTCGCGAGTCGGGGACATCGCGGTCGGCTGTGGTCCGCCCGCGCCGGTCGCTGTCGGCTCTCCCACCGTGATCGTCGCGGGCATGCCCTGCGCGCGCATCGGATCGGTGACGGCGCACGGCTCCTCGCTGATCCTCGGCGCTCCGACGGTCCTGGTTGCTTGAGAGCACCATGAGCGAGGCGCCAGAGCTCCCGCACAAGGTCGAGATCGCCGAGCTGCGCGGCGTCGTGGAGCGCGGAGCGAAGGCCCAGGTTCACACGCTGCGCATCCAGGCGGCGCTCCGGGTGCTGTCGGGCATCGAGGCCCAGCGCGGTGTTCGTCCCGACCTCGAGTGGTCGGTGCCGGGTGACGGCTTGGTCGAGGAGGTTGCGGGGTACTGGCACTTCGATCTGCCGGCGGCCGATGTGGCCGACCCGCTGGCCGCGCGACGACTGCACCTACGAACCCTCGAATCGGCCGTTGCTCCAAGCCTCGCGGGTGTCGGAGCGGCCAACACTCGGCTGCTCGAGCTGATCGAGGAGCAGAAGCTGGCTCTCGGCGAGCCCCGCTTCCACGATGTGGTCCACGAGCTCAAGGAACTCGGCCAGGAGTGGACGTCTCGCAGTGCCGAGCTCGAGCCACTCGAGCAGCGCCTGTCGGCTCTCGGGCCGACCATCGAGGCGATCGGCGACGCTCTGGATCGGCTCGATCTCGCTCTCGCAGGCGACGATGCGCACGCCGTGCTGCTCGCCACCCGACTCGGTGGTGGCTTGATCGAGGCGATCGCCGAGCTGCTCGAGCGCTTCGAGCTGGCCGACGATCTCCCCGCCGTGCCCGAGGGCGACGCGAGAGAGGACGCGGTCGTGCTGCGAGAGGGCTTCGAGCGTCTCGGTGGGGTGCTGCATGCACACGTCGAGGAGCAGCGCTTGCTCGCTGAGGCCTGCGCTGCCGAGTGCGCGGCGCTGCAAGCCAAGGTCTACGCGATCACCGGCTGACGCCTCACTCGGCCGTCAGCGGTGCGCCCACCTCGAGCCGTGCTCCGTTGGCGAAGGCAGCTCCGTCGACCGGCCGACGACCGGGTGCCTGGACGCGCACCAGCTCGAGGGCGCCGTCACCGCAGGCGACGACCAGCGGGGACAGGGAGAGCACCTCCCCGGGCGCACCGGAGCCGTCTGCGAGGCGGATCTCCCGGAGCTTGAGGGGGCCCTTTCGCCACGGGATCCAGCCACCCGGCCAGGGGGTCATCGCGCGGACACGCGCGTGGACCCGTCGTGCGGGCTCTGCCCAGTCCACCTTGCCCATGCTCTTGTCGATCTTGGAGGCGTAGGTGTCGCCGGTGTCGGCCTGGGGCACGGGAGTGGTGCCCTCCATCGTCGCGAGGGTCTCGACGGCCGCCTCGGCGCCGAGGACCATCAGCTTGTCGTGGAGGGTGCCCGCCGTCTCGTCGGGGTCGAGGGCCAGCTCACGCTGGACGAAGACGGGGCCGGTGTCGAGGGTCGGCTCCATCTGCTGCACGCAGACACCCGTGGTGGCGTCTTCCTCGAGGATCGCCCACTGGATGGGCGCGGCGCCTCGCCAGCGGGGCAGCAGGCTCGCGTGGACGTTGATGCACCCGAGCCGAGGCGACTCCAGGAGGCGGTCCGGGAGGATACGCCCATAGGCGATCACCACGGCGACGTCGGCCTCCAGCCCGACGAAGCGCTCGGGGAACGGTCCGCGGCGCAGCGCGCGAGGCTGGGCAAGCGGCAGTCCGAGCTCCTTCGCGCGCACGGCGACGGGCGGCGCCTTCAGCTTCTTGCCCCGACCGGCCGGCTTGTCGGGCTGTGCGACCACGAGAACCACCTCGTGTCCGGCCTCGACGATCGCATCGAGAGTGGGCACGGCGAAGTCGGGCGTGCCCATAAAGATCACGCGCATGTTTCCTCCAGGCGGGTCGTTCTGTCCCGTGACGGGGTACTCCGCCACCAGCGTACCCCCGACAGAGGAGGTGGCCATGCGTCTCGCCGTGCTCCTGCTTGCCGCGTGCAGTGGCTCTAATCTCGGTTCGAAGCTCGATACGGCAGAGAGTGTTCCTTCCGGAACAACCGGTGACGCAGACGCAGACGCAGACGCGGATGCCGACACCGATGCCGACACCGACGCAGATGCCGACGTAGACACCGACACGGACACCGACACGTCGCTGCCGTTACGGAGCTTGATTCTGTCCGAGGTCTGTGACGATGTCGGTGGAGCCGAGCTCTCGTGGGTCGAGCTGTACAACGCGGGAACCACGGCGATCGATCTGGGCGACTACAGCCTGCGGGTCTACCGAGATGGTGGGGTCGAGGCAGACGAGATCGTGCTTCCAGCGAGCGGCCTCAGTCCAGGCGATGTCTGGGTCGTCGCGAGCGAGGGGCACGAAGCGGACTTTCGCGACACCTGGGGCACGGACGCCGATCAGTACGGTCCCGTGCGTCTCGACGGCGACGACACGGTGGTGTTGTTCGATGGCGCCTACACCGTCGACGCCTACGGCGAGGTCGGTGAAGCAGCCGGAGCGCCGTGGGACTACACCGACGCCACGGCCGCTCGAGCCGCGGACGTTCGGATGGGTCAGTCGATCTGGCAGGAGTCCGAGTGGACCCTCACCGCAGGGAACTCCGCCGGAAGTCCAGGTCGTCACCCGGCAGATGCCACCTCGACGCCAGGCACCACGGTCACCACGGATCCCTCCGAGGCCGTCGTGATGATCAGCGAGGTCGTCGATCACGCTGACGAGGCCTCGATCAAGTACGTCGAGCTGTACAACGCCGGCGATGACCCGGTGATGCTCTCGGGCTGGGTCCTGCGTCGCTACAGCAACGGAGGGGTGTCGCCGGGCGAGGTGGGGCTGACCGGTGTGATCGAGGCGGGAGGGACGTTCCTGGTCGTCGGGTCCTCGGGCGCGGACGCGTTTCGGGCGGCCTATGGGCTCGATGCGGATCAGACGAGCGGCACGATCAACGGCAACGGCAACGACACCTACGAGCTGGTCTCGCCGCTCGGTCCGGTCGACATCTACGGTGTGATCGGAGAGGATGGCCTCGGCACGGCGTGGGACTACACCGATGCCGTCGCGACGCGCCTCGCGCGCTCCGACGCGCCCGAGCCCGTGTGGAGTGCTCGCAGCTGGTCGGTCACCGCGGGTGCTGGTGCGGCCAGCCCAGGCATCCACCCTGCCGATCCCGGTCCTGGCGGCACCACGTCGACGCCGACGACGCCCGCAGGTCCCGGCACGCTCCTGATCACTGAGGTGGTCGACCACGCCGATGTCTCGTCGATCAAGTTCGTCGAGCTGTACAACCCGGGCCCCGATGTCGCGGACCTCTCACGGTGGGCGATCGATCGATACAGCAACGGTGGGGTGTCTCCGACCACGGTTGGGCTCTCGCCAGTCCTGGTCGGAGCCAGGGAGACCTGGGTGATTGCCGACTCCCGCGGTGACGAGGAGTTCCTGGTGGAGTACGGCTTCGATGCCGACCAGTACAGCGGCACGATCAACGGCAACGGCAACGACGTCTACGTGCTGACTCTCGACGGTGCCGACATGGACACCTACGGTGAGGTCGGTGTCGACGGCGTCGGCACCGCGTGGGAGTACACGGACCGCGTCGCCCGGCGTGAGCTGGCGGTGACCATCCCGCGCGTGGTGTGGTCCGCCGGCGAGTGGCGCATCATCGACGGCGCGGCTGATGCCACGCCGGGTGAGCGCTGAACCGGCGGATCAGCCTGCGTCTGGCAGGGACCAGCTGCCCTCGATGACCTTGTCGCCGTCGGGGTGAGGCGCGGTCAGCGTGAAGGTGCACGTCTTCGAGCCGCCCTTGTTGGGTGACGTGATGCGCATCAGCGGGGAGAGCGTCGCAGGCTTCTCCTCGTTGATGTACGAGACGCTGTACTCCTTGTCGTAGTTGTTGGTCGACGTGGACGTGCCGTTGCTCGTCTCCTTCGTCGTCGTGCAGGAGTGCTCGTACTTGACCTTCCAGTCGTCACCCGTCTGTGGCACGCGGAGCTGGGCATGCACGATGTACTCGCCGGGGGGAAGCTCGCCGGGGGTGAGGCCGAGTGCCTCGCTGCACTCGCGCGGCTGGCCCTTGGGGCAGATGCTGACGCTGGAGGCATCCCAGGGCCGCACGCCCGCTCTGAGGTCTTCGAGCATCGGGTCCATCAGCGACTTCTCGAAGTCGGACAGGCCACTGCCCTTGGCGGGTTCGGGGGCCTCTGCAGGTGCAGGTGCTTGGGCAGGGGTGGTCTCGGCGCAGACGTCGCTGCACTCGGCGGGGCCACAGTCCGGGGTGCCGCCGCAGGCGAACAGGACGAGAAAAAGCATGGGTACCTCCAGGCACGTATTGTACAGAACGGGGACGCTCGTGCGCTCCTGAGCTACCGTCGGGCATGCTGCTTCTGTTGATGGCCTGCGCTGGGAGTCCCGAGGGGGCCGCGTCCGACACGGGTGCTGCCAGCGTCGCGACTCCACCGGCGCTCACGGCGTCGTCTGAGGTCACGGAGACCACTCCGGCGACCTCTACGGCTACGTCCTCGGGGCGTCCAGCTACCGCCACGGGCGACACCGGCATCGACTCTGCTGACTCCGCCGGCGACACGGGCGGACAGGAGGTGGCCGTGAGCTGCGCCCGTGGCGCCAGCCCGCTGATCGTCACCTGCACCGTCGAGCTCTCAGAGCCCGAGCCAGCGACGCTGGAGCTCTCGTCGGATGGCGCTCCCACGCGGACCTTCTCGGCGATGGCGGCGGAGCGGCACGAGCTGACGGGCTGGGGCCTGAAGCCGCTGACCACCTACAGATGGTCGCTTGCGGGCCACGAGGGCGAGGTCCAGACCGGCCCGCTGCCCTGGGAGCTGCGCGACGTCGATCTCTCCGTCTCGGGCACGCTCTTCGGGATGGATGCGCTGTTGGTCTACGTCTCGTGCGGCTGGTTCCTGATGGTCGACGGCGAGGGAGACATCGTGTGGGCCGAGCCTACCGACGTGTACGACGAGCTGCCCGATGGGATGGCCTGGTCCCAGGCGGACCGCTCGGTGCTCGCCGTGCGCGACAGCACGATGAGTCTGGACGAGAGCGTGTTCTCGGAGATTCACGTCTCGGGTGAGGAGGTCCTCCGGCTCGAGCCCGACGTCCACTTCACGCGACGGCTCACCCACGATGTCGCGCGCTGGGGGCCCTACACCTACCTCCTGGGCGAGCGAGATGGCATCGCGGGGTTCGAGGTGTGGGAGGGCACCACGCTCATCGGGGACTACGGTCTCGAGGAGGACTTTGGGGAGGTCGAGGGGCTCAGCCGCGATCATGCCAACGGCATCACCGTGACGAGTGCCGGGGAGGTGGTGATCTCGCTGCTCGCCTTCGATGCTGTCGTCGCGGTGGACGGCGATCCGCGGTCACCCACCTTCTTGCAGCGGACCTGGCATGCCTCGGGTGCGCCGGGAGGGCCTGCCGACGATCTGCCAGAGGCGGACTACGCCCCACGCTCGGGCGAGGTCTTCGTCGGGCAGCACAACGCCAGTCGGCACGGCGACGATCTGTGGGTCTTCGACAACTTCTCGGACGGCTTCTCGCGGGCGGTCCGCCTGAGGATGGATCACGAGTCCGGCCTCCTGATCGACGAAGAATCGTGGTCGATGCTCTCGATCTGTCCCAACCAGGGAGGGGCGATTCCCGTCGAGGGTGGCGTGCTCACCACCTGTGCAAACGCACGTGAGGCCAAGCTGTTTCGCCATGGAGAGGCCGAGCCCGCCTTCGCCCTGCGGGCCGCTTGCCCAGGCGCTGCGAGGCTGGAGGGCTTCACGCGGGCGTTTCCCGTGCAGGTGGAGTGAGCGGCTCGAGCCGGTGAGTCGCCTCATGCACGTGGCACGTGGACGGGACTGTGTGCGCGGCAAGTTGCGCAGGTCGGTGGCGGTGCTCGACTACGAGATCCGAGGGAGGTCTCGTGATCCTGGTGGCGATGTCTCTGGTGTTGATGGGGGCCGTCCTGTGGAGGGACTTCGTCGAGTGCGTGCGCAACACTCCGCCCGCAGAGACGGGGGAGGGGCTCGCCTGGGAGGGAGACACCGCACGACTCGAGCTTCGCGCTCCCCTCGTGCCTCATCGCTTTGGGTTGGCCGGCTGGATGGCGGCCTGGCTCAGTGTGCTGCTCCCTGGTGCTGTGGGCATCTTCGGCATGGCGCTGTCGACCGAGGCCACAGACATCACGCTGGCCTTCACCGGGGTCGGCGTCGTCATCGTCACCCTAGGATTGCTGCTTCCAGGGGCAGGTCTGGTCGGCTTTCAGCGTCGCGCCTGGCGCCTCGACTGCACACATGACCGCTTGGTGCTGAGGCGACCGCTGGCCCGCACTCGCATGCTGTCGCTCGCCGCACTGCAGGATGTCGACACCGACAGCGGCTCACTCGTGCTGTCGTTTGCCCGCGAGGGGCGGCTGCGGGTGCCGATGCCAGAGGGTGAGGTCTTCGACGAGTGGGTGACGCTGCTGCGGGCCGCCCATCGCAGAGCGCTGTGTCACGCCGAAGACCTGTCGGCTGTGGAGGTGGACCGTCGAGCCGTCCTGTCGGTCGTCAGGCGCTCCGTGGGTGGACTGTCGACCTGAGCGTGACGGAAGCCGATCGCAGGCTCCCTTCTTCACCATCCATCTAGAACTTACGCCCGCCGCTGCGCCCGCTGCGGGAAGACCGACGACCGCCGCTGCGGGATGAGCGAGAGCTGCTGCGTCGGCGCGACGAGCTCGAGCTGCTCCGGGAGGACCGGGAGCTGCTGGAGCTTCCCCAGGATGAGCGGCTGGAGCTGCTCCAGGACGAGGTCGTTGTTCTCCGTGAGCTGGAGCCGAAGCTGCTGGAGGCTCGCCGGCGACTCTCGGCGGCTCTTGCGGCAGCCCGAGCGGCCTCGCGCAGCGCCCGCTGGGTGGCTCTGGCCCTTGTCACGGCGCTGCGCCACCCGCTGAGGATCTCCTTCACGAGCCGCTCTCGCTCCGCCCAGTCAGCAGGACCGGACGACCAGGTCTGCTCGAGCGTCACCCGAAGCTGGTCCGCGGACTTCAGGGACGAGGCTGAGCCATCGGCCTGGGTGAGCTCGTCGAGCGCGGTGCGCCGCGCGGCATCGAGCTGCCGATAGAGGTCTTGGGCCGAGGTGCGATGTTCGGTGAGTCTGTCCAGAATCTCGGAGAGGTCCTGGAGATCCGTCGTCGCCTCGGTGAGCTCTCGCACCGCCTCGTCGGCATGCCGAGCGGCTGCGACGTGGCGCTTGTCGCCGAGCGCAGCCTTGGCGAGGCCGAGCGCGGTGCGAGCTTCTTCGAGATCTGTCTGGGCGTCCACGGCCTCCCGCTCCGCGCCAGCCAGCGTCTCGGGCGCGTGAGCACCGCCGGCCGCGTCGAGTCGGGCCCGCGCTGTGGTGTAGCGCTCCGTGAGCCGGGCAACTTCCCGCTCGGCGTTCACGATGCTGCCGTGCGCTCCGTCGACCGCCTCGCGGATTGCCCGATGCCGTCGTGCCTGCTCCCCGATGGCGCCGAGCAGGGCGGCGCCCGCCGCGTCGACGGCCTCGAGGTCCGTACCGGCGTCGATGGCGCGCTGAAGTGCCTCGGAGGCACGGTCGACCTCTGCTGCAGCGACCAAGGGATCGTCACGGTCGAGATCGATCACCGTGTCGAGGCCGTCGACTGGCAGGTCGTCGAGCTTTGCCTCGTGCTCGCCGATGGCGTTGGAGAGCCCCTCCAGATGCTGGACGAGTGCCTCGACAGCGTCAGCACGCTCTTCAGCGGCCTCGAGCTGCTGCAGGTAGTCCACCGGGTCAGCCGTCCGCAGGGCGTCGAGAGCGTCCAGCGTGGCCTCGACATCCTCGGCCAGCGGGTGCGATGCGAGCCAAGAGCGGGGAGCCCCGATGGTGTCGAGTCGCTCCTTCAGCTCGTCGAGCTCGGCTGGCGGCAGGGTCGTCGCTGCAGGGACCCCAGCGGCCTCGGCGGCGTCGAGGAGCAACTCCCAGGTGGTGTACAGGTCTTCGAAGCGCTCCACGAGGGTGTCTTCGAACGTGGAGAGCTCGGTCTCGGTCTCGGGTAGCTCTCCATCGAACAGTCGCGGGATTGCGTCGTCACGCTCCACGCGCACCGGACCGTCGAGGTCGGCGCGAGCGGCCTTCCAGGCACCGGCACGGAGGTCGGACAGGCCCTCGGTCGTCGCATCGACCGCGTCGATGCGCCGCTGCAGCGTCCGCAGGCCATCCCGCAGGTCGTCGATTCCGGAGGTCACGCCGGCGAGCAGCGCCGTGGTCTTGGGCCCCTTCAGTCGAAGCGCGACGAGCTGGTCGCGGAGCTCGACATCCACGGTGAACGCGGACAAGACGCCCTCTGCGCGGGCGAGAGCAGCGCGCTGCTCGGCCTCCGCCTCTTCGTAGCGGCGCCGCGCGCGAACGCCGACCCACCACCAGGCCAGGAATCCGAGGGCGAGGGAGACCAGTGGAATCGCGACGATGATGCCCTTGGCGACAGTCTTTGCCTGGCTCGCCATGCGTTCACGCGCCGCCTCTCGAGCCAAGGCCTTGGCTGTGGCCTCGTCGAGGGCGAGCACCAGCTCCGCCAGGCCCCCCTCGAGGTCTCGAGCGATGGCGAGCGGCATGAAGCTCTCGTCGATCAGCTGTCCCAGCTTCTCACCATGCAGACCGTACGCGGCATCCCAGCGGCTGCCCGAGAGCACACGGACCTCGCGATCATCGAGGGCGAGGACGACCACGAACGACTCTGCGGGGTTGAAGTCGGGGTGAGGGGTCCACGCGCTCCAGGTCTCCTCGACTGCCCGCTCGGTCGCCGACGACCATCCATCGAGCCCCTCACCGAGTACATGCTCATAGACCACGACGTAGGTCGGGTAGTCAGCCAGCTCTACAGCCTCGACGATGCGCTGTGTGCGGAAGTCGTGGTCCGTCGGAACGACATGCACTGGCTGGTCGGGGTCGAAGCTCGGAGCGTCGAGCGCATAGCTGGGAAGCGTGAGGAAGAGCAGCCAGGTGGACATGGGACCTCCGGCGAGACGCTACCGAACTCTTGATCGCAACCCAAGGCCCCGATGGTTGACGCGGCCGTGACAGGAGTAGAGGTCTGGTCAATGCGTGCGACGAAGGGCACGAAAGGGCCTATTTGGGGGCGCCAAAGACATGGGGGCTGCCGTGCTGGCGTTGGTCATGGGATGGCTCGTGGTGACGAGTCCTGCGCTTGCCCAGAGCGTGGGCGACACGGGTGTCCAACTCGACGAGGCACCCGCGATCCAGCTCCGTCGTACCCGTGTCTTGCCGGAGTTCGAGCCTCGCGGTGGAGCGAGGCCGGTGCGCGCCGTCCGCATCGTTGGTGCCCTCAGCCGAGACGTGGTCGAGGACGCGCTGCGGCCGCATCGAGTCGCGCTGGCCATGTGTCGGGCCTCTGAGGCCGAGCTTCGCCTCGTCGTTGCCGAGGACGGCTCCGTGACGACGCTCGAGGTGCTGTCGGCGGAGCCCGAGGAGGTCGACTGCCTGACCGAAGCGATCGACGGTCTCGTCTTCCCAGCGCTCGATGATGACGGGATGGCCGTCGTGTGGGTTCCGGTAGGCCGCTGAGTGGCCGAGCCCGGGCGGCCGTGACAGGAAGAACAGGCGTCCGGAGGTGTGATGTCGTGGCTGTTCCTGCTCGCAGCGTCCGTGAGTGCTGCGCCTGTCGTCGACTTTCTGGGTGAGTGTCCAGGCCCCGTCGAGATCGACATCACCGGTGTGACGCGCGGTGCCCCTGTGGTGATCCTCTTCGGGGAGGGGCCGGGGTCGACCCCCATCCCTGGAGGACCGTGCGTGGGTGCCGACAGCAGGCTCGACGGCCGCCTCACCAAGGTCGGGCCGGTCCGTGATCCCGATGCCGACGGCCGGTTCCTGCTGCTGCCCGCACTGCCCGAGCGGCTGTGTGATCGCACGATGTCCATCGTCGACCTGTCGTCCTGCGAGGCCTCCGAGCCCATTCGTCTCGGTCCGCCGGACGGCTTCGTGTTCTCTTCGCTGCAGGTGATCGACGGCGCCGACGTGACCTGCGGGAGTGTAGAGAACACCGCCGAGTACACCCAGTGCAACGACCTGCGGAAGGACGACCTCTACTTCCCGAATGGGATCAGCTGCGGTCCTGTCTGGAGCAGTGAGAGCTCCTCGTACTCGGACACCGCCGGCTTCTGCGAAGCGCTGACGGGCTCGTCCTCCATCCAGGTGTACTACGAGTGCGACGTGACCCAGGACCGGGCGACCTGGTTCGACGGAGTCTGGTCGACGACGCGCGACAACGGCTTCACGCGGCACGTGCGGTGCTACTACCCGTGACACTGAGGGTGTGCTGCGCACGATCTGACGATCGTGTGCAATAGATGATTTTCCCCACCGTATGCTGCGGTACTCGGTCATCGAGCCTGGGGGCCTGACGCTCGCACCGCCTTGAGTGGTGCTTGGCGGGGCTCACTGCGCTGGCGAGGTGACCCGAGCCAGTCAACCGCGTATGCTCCAGCCCCTCCTCGTGACCCTCTGGACGGCAATGCAGGGCTTCCTCGACATTGCATTTTCGCTTCCGACAGTGCTGTTCACCGTCCCGATGGGGCTGGCCTTTCTGTACTGGCTCTCCGCCCTGATCGGCGTCGTCGACCTCGACATGAGCGACGGGGTGATCGACGGTGCAGCGGATGGCGTTCTGGACGGCGCGATAGAGGGCGTCGGTGATGTCGACGTCGATGTGGATGTGGACGTCGATGTGGATGTCGACGCCGATGCCTCGACGGACGGAGGCTTCGCGTCGCTACGATGGCTCGCGATCGGGCTCCGGGTCGGCAAGGTGCCGATGACCGTCACGGGCACCTTGTTCGCCTTCGGTGGCTGGTGCGCCGCGTTTCTGCTGACGCTCTACCTGCGCTGGCTGCCCCTCCCTGAGCTGGTCTTCGTGGGGCTCGTCACCGCGGCCTCGGTGCTGGTCGCAGGGGTGTTCACCAACCTCGGAAGCCGTCCCTTCGAGCCGGTCTTCCGCATGTCTCATGCGCGGGAGCGCAGCTCGCTGGTCGGCGAGTCCTGTGAGATTGCGACCGGTCGGGTCGACGGTCGCTTCGGACAGGCCACCGCCATGCTCGGCGGTGACGATCTGCTCTTTCAGGTCCGCTGCGACAGCGCCAACACCATGAGTCGAGGGGACAAGGCTCTCATCGTCTCGTTCGATGCCGAGCGCGATGCGTTCGTCGTCGAGTCCTTGTCTGCTCCCGGGCGGCAGTCCTCTCTCGCGACAGCACGGCAGGCCAGTCCACGCGCTGTCGAGGAGGGCTGATGTCCTCTGTAGTTTGCTCCACCGGATCGCTGGTCGGTCCTCCACTCTCGTCCTAGGAGGCTCGAGTGCCTGAAGGCCTCGCTTTTGCCGTTGTTGTCGGCTTGTTCATTGCAGTCGCGTTTGGCGGCATCGCCGTGATGGTGGCTCGGTTCTACCGAAAGGTCGACCAGGGCAACGCGCTCATCGTCAACAAGATGAGCAACGAGCCCGACGTCACCTTCACCGGCGCCGTCGTCCTGCCGATCATCCACCTCGCCGAGGTGATGGACATCTCGGTCAAGACCATCGAGATCGGCCGCTCCGGCCATGAGGGTCTCATCTGCAAGGACAACATCCGTGCGGACATCAAGGTCAGCTTCTACGTCCGCGTGAACAAGACGAAGGAGGACGTGCTCAAGGTCGCGCAGTCCATCGGCTGTGTGCGCGCCTCGGACCAGGAGACGCTCGAGCAGCTCTTCGTCGCGAAGTTCTCCGAGGCCTTGAAGACGGTCGGTAAGCAGCTCGACTTCGAGCAGCTCTACACCCAGCGCGACGACTTCAAGGACCAGATCATCGAGGTCATCGGCCGCGATCTGAACGGCTATGCGCTCGAAGACGCCGCCATCGACTACCTCGAGCAGACGCCGATCGAGAAGCTCGACAAGGACAACATCCTCGACAGCCAGGGCATCCGGAAGATCACCGAGATGACCGCGGCACAGAACGTCCTGACCAACCAGCTCCGCCAGGATGAGAAGAAGGAGGTCACGCGCCAGAACCTCGAGGCCGACGAGGCGATCCTCGAGCTCGAGCGTCGCCGGGCCGATGCCGAGGCGAAGCAGCAGCGCGAGATCGAGACCGTCAAGGCCCGTGAGGCCGCCGAGACGGCGAAGGTCCAGGCCGAGGAGCACCAGCGCGCGCAGCTCGCCCGCATCAAGGCCAAGGAAGAGATCGAGATCGGCGAGCTCAACAAGCAGCGCCAGGTCGAGGTCGCCGACAAGGACCGCGAGCGGGTCGTCGCCATCAAGGCCGAGCAGGTCGAGCGTGACCGCCAGATCGAGGAGATCTCCCGCCAGCGCGAGGTGGAGCGCCAGGAGATCGACAAGGAGATGGAGCTCGAGGTCAAGCGGAAGGACATCGCCGAGGTGCAGGCCTCCCGCATCATCGTCGACAAGAAGGTCGCCGAGGAGGAGGAGCGCATCAAGGACCTCCGGGTGACCGCCGAGGCCCAGCGGCAGAAGGACGTCGCCGTCATCGGCGCCGAGTCCGAGGCCCAAGAGATGCTGGTCAAGACCATCAAGCAGGCCGAGGCCGAGGAGAAGGTCGCCGAGTTCAAGGCCCGCGAGAAGCTCACGCTCGCCAACGCCGATCTCGAGGCAGCTGAGCGCACTGCCAAGGCCAAGACCCGGCTCGCCGAGGGCCGCCAGGCGGAGGTCGCTGCCGAGGGCCTGGCCGAGGTCAGGGTCAAGGAGGCCAACGCGGTCGCCGTCGAGAAGGAGGGCACGGCCCAGGCACGGGTGCACCTCGAGAAGATGCAGGCGCAGGCCAAGGGCGACGAAGATGTCGGCATGGCCAGGATGAAGATCCGCCAGCGCGAGATCGAGCTCGAGGCCCAGCTCGCCCGCGAGAAGGCCGTGGCCGAGGCGCAGGGCAAGGAAGCCGATGCGCTCGCCGTCCAGAAGATGGGCGAGGCCGAGGCTGAGGCCATCCGCCTGAAGCTCCTGGCCGAGGCCCAGGGCAAGGCGGCCGCTGCGGATGCGCTCGAGAAGGAGCTGCTCGCTCAGGCACGCGGCAAGGAAGCCGAGGCGAAGGTCATCGAGGTGGCCGGACTCGCCGAGGCGGCCTCCATCCGCGAGCGCATGGCGGCCGAGGCGGCCGGTCTCAAGGCGAAGCTCGAGGCCATGCAGGCCATGGAGGGCGCTGCTCGGGAGCACGAGGAGTTCCGCATCCAGCTGGCCCACGACCAGAAGATTCGTCTGGCGGCGATCGAGGCCCAGACCTCGGTTGCAGCGGAGCAGGCCAAGGTTCTCGGCGAGGCCTTCGGCACGGCCGACATCCAGATCATGGGCGGCGACGGCCAGTTCCTGGACAAGTTCGTGCAGGCGGCCAGCGTCGGCAAGGCCCTGGATGGGTTCCTGACCGAGTCTCCTGCGGCGCAGGGGGTGCTCGAGGCGATCAAGCAGCGGATCGCGGGCGCCGACTCGTCCGACGACGGCGACGCGTGAACCCACTCCCGCCGACCCACCCGGGTCGGCGGCTCCTCTCGGGCCGGCCACGGTGGTGATCGGCTCGGCACTCGCTCCGCATGACGACACAGGACACCGATGTCCGACGAGCAGACCCCGCAGGACGAGCTCCACGCAGATGCTGTGGAGGGCGGCAACTACGATGTCATCCGCAACCGCCTCGGCGGCCTCGGTGACCGGCTGCACCAGGCCACCACGGCGCTGAACGAGCGTCGTGAGGGTGCCTTCGGCAGCACCGAGCTCCAGATCCTGGGCAATGAGCGGGTGCGCACCGAGAACAACTGCGTCCCGGTCGACATCGTGCAGGTCGGGGGCGAGCTGCTCTTCGGCTACAACGTCCACATCGGGCTCAAGCGCCAGATCGGCGTCGCCGACGTGCTGGCGCTGCAGGGCTTCGAGCGATCAGACGGCGGGTTTGGCTTCCACGCTGTCCAAGAGGAGCCGAAGCTGGACTTCCTCACCGACCGCACCTTCGTGCGCGAGTTCGGTGAGCTGTACCAGTACTACAAGGACGCCCGGCTGATTCAGCTGCGGGTGACCGAGACCAAGCTGCTGGCCGTCTTCCAGACGGGGGCGACGACGCTCGACGTGAAGGTCTTCCGCTGGGCGGTCGATCCATCGGGCCAGACCACGTACATCGACAGCCGCGGCGAGCGCGACCACGTCTACCCGCCCACCCACGACTTCGAGTGGACGCCGACGACCCGCGACGACCACGTCCGCGGGCGCCACCCGCACGTCAACGTGCTCGACCAGGTCTTCGTCGAGACCGTCGGCGGTGATCTGACGATCAAGGTCGACAACAACACCGACGACGGGGAGGGCATCTACTCGGAGCCGGTGGACGATCCCAACCAGTCGCTCGACGACGCGGTGATTCACTACGCGCGGCGTGGTGCGCTCATCCTGCTCAAGGTCAAGCCGTATCGGGAGCAGAGCTTCCGCTACCTGGTCTACAACATCAACACGCGCCACGTGCTCCGCATCGACACCATCGGGCACAGCTGTGTGTCGCTGCCCGAGGACCACGGCATCCTCTTCCCGGGCGGCTACTACCTGCGCGACGGCGAGTACAAGGTCTTCGACCAGGACATCGCAGATCTCGAGTACGTCCGAGCGATTCACGCGCCGAACGGCGAGGACGTCCTGTACGTCTTCCACCGGCGCGACGAGGGGCTGTACGCGCTGTACCCGTACAACCTGATTCGGAAGGAGGTCTCGACCCCGATCCAGTGCAACGGGTACAGCCTGTTCGCGGATGGAACGCTGGTGGTGTTCCGGGCGACGCCCGAGCCGACGCGCGTACACCCCATGCAGATCTGGCAGACGCCGTTCATGTCGGCCGAGGCCTACGAGGCGGCGCCGACCGACGACTCGACGCTCGGGCGCATCGGCAACAAGGAGCTGGTCCGAGGCATCTCCGATGCGTTCACCCTGGTGCGGCTCACCCGCAACCAGGAGCCGACCCGCGCGATGTACGAGGAGCTGGTCGGTGCCTGCAACCGCTTCGCCGATGCCTACTACTGGGCGGCGGACGCCAGCGTCGGCGACCTGCGGTCGATCGTCGAGGACGTGCGCCGCACGGCCGAGCTGATCATCGACGAGTTCATCAAGGTCCAGACACTCAAGGCGCGGGCCAAGGAGGTCCTGAAGACGGCGCAGGCCGAGCACGGCAAGCTGCTCACCGACGTTCGCACCGAGTACTTCCAGCGGATCGAGGAGTACCTCGCCGCGATGACGGCGCTCCGCACCCACCGCGGGCACCTGATCACCCTCAAGGAGACCCGCTACGTCGACCTCGAGACCCTCGCCGCGCTCGAGACGGAGGCGGTCGAGCGCTTCGACAAGGTCAGCCGCGACGCGATCGCCTTCCTCGAGGGCGACGAGGCCTTCGCTCCGCTGCGAACATCGCTCGACACACTGCTGACCGAGATCGAGTCGGTGGCCAAGGCGAGCGAGATGGAGCCGCTGACCGAGCAGCTCGACACGACCAGTGAGGGCGTGAACCTGCTCGCGGAGGTGGTCGCGGGCATCGAGGTCGACGACCCGACCCGCAAGACCGCCATCCTCGATCAGATCGGTGAGGTCTTCGCGCACGCCAACCGCGTTCGGGCCGTGCTCGTCGCACGGAACAAGGAGCTTCGCACCTCCGAGGGCCGAGCGGAGTTCGTCGCACAGTTCAAGCTCTTCGGGCAGTCCGTCGCGTCGGCGCTCGCGCTCTGCGACACGCCAGAGGCCTGCGACGACCAGCTCTCCAAGCTGTTGCTCCAGGTCGAGGAGCTCGAGGCGCGGTTCGGCGACTTCGACGAGTTCCTCCCTGATCTCGCCGACAAGCGGGAAGAGGTCTACCAGGCCTTCTCCGGGCGCAAGCAGACCCTGGTCGACGAGCGAAACCGCCGAATCGACTCCCTGATGACGGCTGCGGGCCGCATCCTCGAGGGGGTGGGGCGTCGGGCGCGGTCGTTCAAGACCGAAGACGAGCTGAACACCTACTTCGCCTCTGACCCCATGGTGATGAAGGCCCGCTCGATCGCGGATCAGCTCGATGAGCTCGGGGACTCGGTCAAGGCCGAGGAGCTTCGGTCCAAGCTCAAGTCGGCCAAGCAGGATGCCCTCCGCGGGCTGCGCGACAAGCTCGAGCTGTTCGACGGCGACGAGAACCTCGTCCGCTTCGGCAAGCACCGCTTCAGTGTGAACACGCAGCCGCTCGAGATGACGCTCGTTCCCCGGGGCGAGGGCGTCGCGCTCCACCTGACAGGCACGGACTTCTACCAGACGGTGGATGACGCGGAGTTCGCAGCGACGCGGCCCTACTGGTCGCAGACCGTGATCTCGGAGACCGCTGACGTCTACCGGGGGGAGTACCTCGCCTACTGCATGCTCGAGGACGCGGAGGCGGCCCGAGGCGGCCTGAGCATGGCGAAGCTGGAGGAGGCCATCCTCCAAGAAGATCTCCTGCTCCAGACGGTGCGGACCTATGCGTCCGACCGCTACGAGGAGGGCTACGACCGCGGCATCCACGACGCCGATGCCGCCAGGATCCTCGCCTCGCTCGTCGGGCTCCGGAAGACCTCCGATCTGCTGCGGTTCCCGAGCTCCGCGCGCACGCTGGCGACCCTGTACTGGGCCTTCGCCGAAGACAAGCAGCCGGAGACGTGGACCGCCCAGGCCCGTGTGCTCGCTCGCCTGCGCGACACACTCGGGCTCGCGCCGGCGCTGACCCGCTTCGTGGCCTTCCTCACCGCGGAGCTCTCGACCTGGCATGCCGAGGCCGGCTTCGATCCTGATGGGTCCTGGGTGTCCCAGCATGCCGCACTCGCGGGGCAGTACCTCTTCGAGGTGCTGGCTCGGGATCCGGTGCGCTTCGTCTTCGGCAGTGAGGCGGCTGAGCTAAAGGACGGGCTGCAGCGCTGGCTCGAGGACCACGGCGGTGTCACCCGCTTCGAGGATGCCCTGCGTCCGCTCCGCGAGCATCGCGAGCAGCGCTTCGCCATCCAGCAGGCCTGGCTCGAGACGTTCGCGCTGAACAGCGAGGACGAGCGGTACCACGAGCTGGTCTCGGCCTCCGCCGAGGCGGCTGCGATGATGCTGGTCGATCGAGCCGTCGACGCTGACGTGTCAGGCGCCACCGGGGTGACCACGGTGGAGGGTCTCCTGGGGCAGCACGCTCGGATCACCGAGCGGCGGCTCGACCTGCGGCTCTCGGAGTTCGTCGAGCGGCTGCAGCGCTTCGCCGGTGAGCGCGTGCCGGGCTTCAAGAACTACCGAGAGCGCCGCACGGAGCTGGTCGACCACTGGCGGCGTGCGCTGCGGGTCGACGAGTTTCAGCCGAAGGTGATGACCGCCTTCGTCCGCAACAAGCTGATCAGTGATGTCTACCTGCACCTCGTCGGCGACAACCTCGCGAAGCAGATGGGCGCCGCGGGGGCTGGCAAGCGCACGGATCTCATGGGCTTGCTGCTGCTCATCTCGCCGCCTGGCTACGGCAAGACGACGCTCATGGAGTACATCGCGAGCCGCCTCGGGCTCGTGTTCGTCAAGGTGAATGGTCCGGCGCTCGGGCACTCCGTGCAGTCGCTCGACCCCTCGGAGGCGCCCAACGCGACCGCTCGGCAGGAGGTCGAGAAGGTCAACCTGGCGCTCGAGATGGGCAACAACGTCATGCTCTACCTCGACGACATCCAGCACACGCACCCCGAGTTCCTCCAGAAGTTCATCTCGCTGTGTGATGCGAGCCGACGCATCGAGGGTGTGTGGAACGGTCGCACCCGCACCTACGACCTCCGGGGCAAGAAGTTCGCGGTCGTGATGGCGGGCAACCCGTACACGGAGACCGGCGACAAGTTCCAGATCCCGGACATGCTCGCCAACCGTGCCGACACCTACAACCTCGGTGACATCCTCGGTGGGCGAGAGGACGTGTTCGCGCTGTCCTTCCTCGAGAATGGCCTCACCTCGAACCCGGCCCTCCAGCCCCTGGCGACGCGCCCGCAGAAGGATGTCTACACCCTCATCCGGATGGCCGCGGGGGAGGAGATCAGCCCCAGCGAGCTGTCCCACGACTACTCGGCGGTCGAGCTGACCGAGATTCGGGGCACCTTCAGCCACCTCTTCAAGGCCCGGGACGTCCTGCTGCAGGTGAATGCCGAGTACATCCGGTCTGCCGCTATGGAGGAGGCCTTCCGCACCGAGCCGCGCTTTCAGCTCCAGGGCTCCTACCGGAACATGAACAAGCTG
>PKDJ01000084.1 GCA_002862545.1 Pseudomonadota bacterium | reverse complement strand
CCTCGATGTACCAGCCGAAGAATGCGGCCTGGTGCCCAACGGCGGCGCCGGTGAGCACGACGAGGATGGCGGCGACGACCTTTTCGGCGGTGGAGAGGCGTTCCCAGAAGCGCCACCGCGCGCTGGTGGGGGGCATCCGGACTCCTGCCGACAGCACGACGCGCCCATCTAGCGGGAAGGCGGGCTCTCGGCGACTGTCAGCGTCGTCGACTCCGGCCACCTTTGCCGACGCGCTCCTGGTTGCCGGACATCCGCAGCCGCATCCGGCGCTTGATGCGCCGCATTCGAACTTCTCTGGCCTCTCGCCAGGCATCCTCCAGCGCTGACCAGGAGCGGTCCTCCGGGGCCGGCTTGTGCATCACCACGAAGCGGGCTGCGCGCCTGGCGCGGTCGAGATCGCTCCCCGGTGCGATCTCGACATGCTCGTCTAGCAGCGTCACGAGCCGCGCGGCGAGCAGGGGTCGGCGCGCGTCCATGGCCTGCCCGATGGCCTCGATCAATAGATCGGTGTCCGCATCCGGATGACGGAACTCTTCGACGAAGCGCTCTTCTTCTTCGGGCGTGCGCGCAGGTAAGGCCATCCTAGATGGACTTCTTCACGCCCTCGGCCGCGGCGCTCCGACGAGCCTCCATCTGGCGCTTCATCTCCGCAAGCTGGGCGCGAGCCGACGAGTTCGCGGCCTTTTCCTTGATCTTGCTGAGCTTCGCGTCGAGGGAGTCGCCCTGGATCTCGGCGCCGATGTCGGCCTCGGCCTGGAGCTTGGAGATGTGCTCTCGGACGCCGTCGAGCGCCTTCACGTCGGCATCGGTCGACAGACCGTCGAGGGTCTCCTGGATGCGGATGCGGGCCTCGGCGTTCGCCTTGGCAGCGAGCATCTGCTCCTTCTCCCGCTTCAGCTTCTCGATCTCGCTCTGGAAGGCGAGCAGGCCGGACTTGGCCTCCTCGGCCTGGTCGCTGACCTTCTTGAGGTCGCCGCTGTGGGACTCGATCTTGGAGGTGAGCTCGTCCTTCTTCTGGATGAGGACCAGCGCCACGTCGTCTTCGCCGTCTTCGAGGGCGATGGGCAGCTGGGTCATCACGTCCTTGAGCTCACGCTCCATCTGCTCGAGCTCGTTGGAGAGCTTGTTGCGGAGGTAGACGATGCCCGAGACCGCCTTCTTGAGCTCACGGTGCTTGCGCACGCGCTCGTCGATCGCCGACTCGTAGACAGCCTCGGGGTTCCGGTTCTCGATGCCGGAGACCCACAGGCTGAGAAAGCCTCGCCAGACGTTCGCGAGACGATCGAAGAACCCCATCAGACATGCTCCATTTGGTGTCAGGGTAGCCGCAGCCCCTGCGGACGGCAACAGGCCTGCAACCGCCATACGTCCCGAGTCGTCAGCGTATTTCAGTGACACTGCATCACCGGGCGGTGCACCAGAGATAGGCTGGCGCAACGTCGTGTTGCGTGGAGGGCGGTTTGAAGGAGCTGTTGGCGATCGGCCTGGCAGGGGCGCTCGGCAGTGTTGCCAGGTACGCGGTATCGGGCTTGGCGGCCCGATGGTGGGGTGAATCCTTCCCCTGGGGAACCCTCACGGTGAACGCGCTGGGGGCCCTCGTGCTTGGCTTCGTGGCGGGCTTTGCAATGGTCTCTGATGGCTTGCCTCCATCTGTCCGCATCCCGATCGCCACCGGCTTCCTCGGTGCCTTCACGACCTTCTCGACCTTCTCGGTCGAGACGATCCGGCTGGCTGAGAAGGAGCCGTGGCTGGCGCTCGGCAACGTCCTCGTCAGCATCCTCCTGGGTCTGGTGCTCGCCGCAGCGGGCCTTGCTGCAGGGAGGTGGGCGGCGGGATGAGCGGCCAGTTAGCCGGCGACGATGCTGCACTTACTCGTCGCCGCCGCCTTCGCTGGACCGCACGCCGACCACGACGCCCTCTTCGGGTCGACCGCTGTCGAGCGTCCCCGGGCTCTCGCTCACACGCCGCTGCCACCCCCTGACGGTGGGCCGGACATGACCGTCTACGGGTACCAGGCGTACTGGGATGACGACCTGACGGCCGTGCCCTGGGCGGACCTCACGCACATCGCCCTGTTCACCGCTCATGCCGAGCCGGATGGGCGTCTGACCGACACCGATCGCTGGGACGACGTGGCGATGGCGCTCACGCTAGCCGAGCCCTACGGCGTCCGGGTGCACCTGTGCGTCGCGAACTTCGACACGGTGGAGCTCCGCACCCTCCTCGGCAGCGCCGACGCCCGAGCCCGACTGGTCGGCGAGCTCTCTGGCTGGATGGCGGACACCGGTGTTCACGGCATCAACATCGACTTCGAGGGTGTGCCATCGGATGCGCGAGACGACCTCGTCACCTTCACGGCTGAGCTGCAGGCGGAGGTTGGAGAGGTGGTGCTGGCCACCCCCGCTGTCGATTGGTCCGGTGCCTGGGACTACTCGGAGCTCACCCGCTACGCCGATCTGTTCATCATGGGGTACGGCTACCACTGGAGCGGCTCGGGGGAGGCGGGGCCTGTCGACCCCCTCTTCTCGGGTGTCGGGACGCCCTTCGCTGCGCCCCACAGCCTCTCCTGGTCCATCGACGACTACCTGGCCGCCGACGCAGATCCCTCGAGGGTGATCCTCGGTCTGCCCCTGTACGGCTACGAGTGGGAGACCGCGTCGGATGACGTCCCTGCAGACACGCTCTCCGGAGGGTCCGTCATGTTCTGGGCGGAGGCGCAGGATCACTTCGCGCTGCACGGAAGGCGCTGGGAGGCCGGGAGCGCGACGCCTTGGGCCTGGGACGGAGCACGGCAGGCATGGGTCGGTGACGAGCAGTCTCTGCGGGAGAGGATCGTCTATGTCCGAGATGAGACTGCCATCGCGGGCATCGGCTTCTGGGCGCTTCACTACGATGATGACGACCCCCTGCTCTGGGAGATGATCGCGACGGAGACCCGCTTCGTGGACACGACGGGCACGTCCGGAACCACCGGTACGAGCGGCAGTACCGGGACGACCGGAAGCACGGAAACCGGTTCGACGGACACCGGCGACAGCTCGGGGACACAGACGGGCGGCGTGGAGAGTCCCTGGGTGGCGGACGCGGGGCTGCCGTTCCTCGCCTACGTTGGAGACACCGTAGTCCTCTCCGGTGCGGGCTCCACAGTGCCAGCGGCAGGGGCACAGTACGAGTGGTCTCAGACGAGCGGGCCGACGGTGACGCTCGACGACCTGGGCTCGGTCGAGCCGTCGTTCGTGGTCGGTGAGCCGGGTACGCACGTGTTCGCACTGCGAGTCGGCGACGGCGAGAGCTGGACAGAGCCGGCGTTCAGCCACGTCGTGGTGCTCGACCCGGCTGCGGGAGCACGGCACGCCGAGCAGGGCTGTGGCTGCGGTGGTGGCCCACGCCCTGCTGCTTGGCTGTCCCTGTGGATGCTCCTGGCGCTCGTCCGCCGCCGCTGAGCGGCTACATGCGGCTCTGCCATGCGCGGCCGCGGCGGGAGCTGGTGGCGAGGCGGGCGTAGAGCAGCCCGCGCGCGATCATGAACCAGTGGACAAAGGCGAGGAGTCCGACGAAGGACAGGACACCGGCCAGCGAGCTGCCGAGGAGCGCCCAGGCATAGCCTCCAGCCATGATGAAGCCGAAGAAGGGACCGAACATCTGGGCTGCAAACAGCCCGGTCGCTGGACTCACAGTGCCGTAGGCGAACGCGGCCCACGCCGTGAGGCCGGCCCAGGCCAAGAGGTGAAGGCCGAGCCACTCGGGCCAGTTCGACTGCATGAACCTCGCGGCGTCCGCTAGCAGCTCGAGGCCCGTGGAGCGACCCTGGTAGATCAGCTCGGGAGCCGGGTTGAAGACGACACTGGCGACAGCGATCACCACCCAGAGGCTGCCCTGGAGGAAGGGCAGGAGGAGCATCTCCGCGATCCAGAAGATGAAGCCGATGGTGATGACATCCCACAGGTGGTGCCCGACTCGCTCCTGTACGTCATCGAGCCTGACCGAGCGACGCTGGCGCACGGCGATCGCGATCAGCGCGAGGTACCAGCCAACTCCCCCGGCCCGGAGAAGTCCGAGCGCGAGGCCTGAGGCGAGTCCTCCACCGTCGAGCGCAGTGAGTGCTCCCGAGGCCGCCGTGAAGACCACGAAGAACAGCGCGAGCACGCCCACCGCGTAGCCGCTGCGGCGCAGCGCGCTCCCGGACTCTCGGAGGACGGCGGCGTAGAGGTCGAGTGTGGAGCGGACGTGGTTCATGCCTCGGGCGTAACTTCGCGTGCCCTCGGGGGCGTCTGTCTGCGCAAGACCGCGTTGCTCCCGCGCATGATGCGGTGAGTGTGGAGACTGCTTACGACACGTCGAGGCGCCATTGCCGCGTGGCCATTTTTGCGCCATTCGGTGACGTGCCGACTTCAGTAGAGTGGCGGAGCAGTGAGGGGTGTGCAGGTGGAGCGGTCCGATGGACCCTTCGAGTTCTTGGAGGTGCTGGGCGAGGGCTCGTTCGGTACGGTCCTCGTGGCCCGGGTCAAGGCTGATCCGCTCGGCCGGCGTGTGGCGCTCAAGATCCTCAAGGAGGCCTACACAGCCAATCGCAAGATCCTGAATCGGACTCGCGACGAGGCACGCATTCTCTCGAAGATCAACCACCCGAACATCGTTCGGGTGGAGAAGCTCATGGAGCTCAACGGCCGACCCGTCGTCGTGATGGAGCATGTCGAGGGAGTCTCTCTCGACCGGCTGCTGGCCAAGTACCGCAAGGGGCTTCCTGGCTCCGTGGCGATCGAGATCGCCCGGCGCATGTGCACCGCACTGCACGCCGCGTTCGTCGATGTCGTCGGCGCCGACGGGCGCTCCCTCAACATCATTCATCGCGACATCAAGCCCTCGAACGTGCTGTTGTCCATTCACGGAGAGGTCAAGGTCGTCGACTTCGGCATCGCGAAGGGCGACTTCGAGGGGCGGGAGGCAGAGACCGAGTCCGTGGTGATGGGCTCACGGCCATACATGGCGCCCGAGCGCCTGGATGGCGTCGCGGACAGCCCTCTCGTGGACGTCTACTCCACGGGCATGTCGCTCTACGAGCTGCTCACCGGCACCACGATGACGCTGTCGATCAACCCCGTCCAGCACGAGCGGGCGATGAATCGACAGCTCAAGTACGTGGACGTGCCAGGGATGAGCGAGGCTGCCCTGGACGACCTGCGAGGTCTGCTGCGGAGGATGTGCGCCTACACCAGGGACTATCGGCCCACCGCGGCGCAGTGTGCCCGCGACCTGGCGTCGCTCGTGCAGCGCATCGACGACGAGCATCGACTCACGCTCGACGGCTTTGCACGCGACACCGTGCGGCAGCTGTACGAGGCGCGGGAGAGGGTCCTCCCGGACGACTCGGCGAAGGGCGCCGACCTCATGGATGTGACCTCCAGCCTCGGCCAGACGGATGGCTCCGCGAGGCGGGTGCGCCGTCGCTGGAGTCGCACGCCCGTGCTGTTCGTCGGTGGCCTCGGTGTGGTCATCGCCGTGCTGGGGGTCGTCGCGCTCGTGCTGTCGAGCGAGCAGGAAGCGCCCAGCGGCGTGATCGACGTGAAGCTGTGGATGCCGAACGACACGACGGTCGAGGTCGGTGGTCACTTCGTCTCGGAGCCCTCGAGCGTGCCGATTCTGGCGGGTGCTACCGAGATGGTCGTCGAGCATGCAGACGGGCGCCGCTTTCGCTGCGAGTTCCAAGCCGTGCCCGACGTGACGGTTCGCTACGTCGGCGAGGCGCTGTCCGTCGACGACGGCGTGGAAGAGCCCTGCGAGCCCCTGTGAGTCGGCGCGGTTGACCGCTGCGGGCCCGAGCAATAGCCGATGTCGGTCCGGAGGGCGCTGGTGGTCGAGGTCACGGATCTCACGAAGGTGTACGGCTCGACCGTCGCCATCGACAAGGTTGGCTTCCGAGTCGAGAGGGGCGAGATCGTCGGCTTCCTCGGTCCGAATGGGGCCGGGAAGAGCACGACGATGCGGATTCTGGCTGGCTCACTCGGGGCCACCAGCGGGACCGCGCGCGTGGGCGGTCACGACGTGCTCGAGGCTCCCCGTCAGGTGAAGCAGCTGGTCGGGTATCTGCCCGAGGTTCCTCCGCTGTACGAAGACATGACCGTGCGGGGGTACCTGCGCTTCTGTGCGGGCATCAAGCGGGCAGTGCAGCCCAAGCAGGCCACCGAGCGAGCCGTCGAGCGGGTGGGACTGTCGGACGTGGCGCATCGCCTGATCGGGCACTTGTCCAAGGGCTACCGCCAGCGCGTCGGGATCGCCCAAGCTCTCGTGCACGATCCGCAGGTGCTCATTCTGGACGAGCCGGCGAGCGGGCTCGATCCGGCGCAACGGGTCGAGATTCGGCAGCTCGTCAAGGAGCTGGCAGCCGGCGACACCACGGTCATCCTCTCGACGCATGTGCTCCCGGAGGTCGAGGCGATCTGCGATCGCGTGATCATCATTCAAGATGGCCGCATCGTGGCCCAAGACACGGTGAATGCGCTCTCCGCACCGGGGCGCTCCGTCGTGGTTCGCCTCCAGTCGACGACGGCTGCCGCACTTGCCGCGCTGGCTGCCGTCGACGGTGTTCAGGCCGTGCGGGACGAGGGCGAAGGTCGCGTCCTGATCAGCGCCGATCGCGACGTACGCGCTGCCGTTGCCCGGGCGGCTGCTCCGCACGAGCTCCTTGAGCTCGGCTCTCATCGGGGCCTCGAAGATGTCTTTCTTCAGCTCACGGAGGGAGCGTGAGCATCTTGCTCATTGCCCGGCGGGAGCTACGCGCGCTCCTCGCATCCGCCGTCGGGTGGGTCGTGCTGTGTGGCTTCTTGTTCGTCACGGGCACGATGTGGACGCTGTCCGTCTTTGGCTACGTCGCGGCTTCTTCGGACGTGGTCTACGACCCGTATGCTGCATCGCAGCTTACGTTTACCGCGGTCCTGCTCGGCCCGTGGTTCGGCAACGTGTCGATCATCTTGGTGCTGGGGGCTCCGGCCCTGGCCATGCGGGCCTTCTCCGAGGAGCTCCAGCAGCGCACGCTGGAGCTGCTGCTCACCAGCCCGGTCTCGACGTTGGAGATCGTCCTCGGCAAGTACCTGGGGGTGCTCGGCTACGCAGCTCTGGTGCTGGTGGCGACCAGCTATGCGCCGCTAGGGCTCTTCATCGTGGGCTCACCCGACATCGGTGCAATCGCGTCTGGCTACCTGGGGCTCCTCTGCCTGGCCTCGTGCGTGGTGTCGCTCGGTCTGCTGTTCAGTGCCTTCACGGCCAGTCAGCTGACGGCCTTCATCGCGACCTTCTCCGTGGCGCTCGGGGCCTACCTGGTGGGCGTCTTCGATCCGGATCCGGACTCGTGGCTCACCCAGCTGTCGCTCGCGACACACCTCGTGGATCTGTTCCGCGGGGCGGTGCGACTGTCCGACCTCGTGTACTTCGCAGGCGTCACGGGCTTCTGTCTCTTCGCGACATGGCAGCGCCTCGAGAGCTTCCGGTGGAGGTGACATGACGATGCTCATCCGCTGGTCCTGGCTGTTCGGACTCACGGGCTTCTTGTCGGTGGTGGCCTCGTTTGCGCTGTGGTTCGTGCTCGGCGACGTGGCCGGACCGCCCAGAGCGTTCGCTCTCGCGGGCTCCATCTTGCTGATGCTCTGGTTGATCCTGGATCGGGAGAGGCTGGGTGACACGGTCACGTCGCGTGCCTTCACCTACGGCGGAACCGCCGTGCTCATGAGCATCATGGCGGCGACCCTGTCGGGCGGTCTGTTCGTGCTCGCGCGCGACCATGACCAGACGTGGGACTGGACGGGAGCGGGCTCCTTCACGGTGTCGGAGCACACGAAGACCGTGTGCGCGGGCATGGACCGAGATGTGGAGATCTTGGCTTTCTACCGGGCGCGTAGCTGGCCGGAGCGTGAGTTCCGCGACCTCGCGAGAGCCATCGAGGAGGTCTGTCCGCGACTCACCAGCACGGTGGTCGATCCGGTGTCGCGGCCGTCGCTGGCCGAGGAGCACGAGGTGCGCGTCGAGGACGGAGTGCTCGTGCTCACGTCTTCGACGGGTCAGACTCGCCGCCTCGAGGGTCGTCTCGACGAGGAGCGTCTGACCGATGCTCTCGTCGTGCTCCTCGCAGACAAAGAGCACACCCTGTGCTGGACCCAAGGCCATGGTGAGCCCTCGCCGGATGACGAGATGTCCGAGCGGGGGCTGGGGCGAGTCGCGTTCGAGATTGACGATCTGAACTATCGAATCCAGCCTGTCCTCACGGCGTCCGAGGGCATTCCACGCACCTGCGACGCGGTCATCGTGGCGAGCCCGGAGAGCGACTGGCTGCCCGCAGAGCGGGAGTCACTCGCGGTCTACATCGCCGAGGGTGGACGAGTCCTCGCGCTGCTGGAGCCCGACTGGGCTCCCGACCTCGCGGCGGACTTCGGGCGCTATGGGGTCGAGCTTCGAGGCGACATCGTGCTCGATCTCAATCCGAAGAACCAGCTTCTCGGAATCGACGAGCCCTCGTTTGTCGTGCTCACGGACGATAACCTCCGCGCACACCCCATTACGGCGAGTCTGGGTGCGTCGGTGGTGCTCGGTGTCGCCCGCAGCGTGTCGGTGGACGTCAACGCGGATGGGGTCTCCGCACGCGAGATCTTGGTCACCAGTGATCAAGCTTGGGGCGAGACAGACCTCATGGGTGATGCTGTGGGTCCGGACCCGGAGGAGCTTCAGGGGAAGGTGCCTCTCATGGTCGTGGTCGAGGTCATCGATCCCGAGGCGCTCGGGGTCGGGTCGGCCGCGACGCCGAAGCCGTCGCCTGCAGGGGCGGAGGCTGCATCGGGGGCGGCTCCTACGACGGATGATGCAGTAGCAGAGGCGCCCGCGTCCGCGCCGGAGCTGGATCTGAACATGGCGGCGAGTCGTGCCGTGCCTGCCGACTTCGCCCCCTCACCCGGTGGACGCCTGGTCGTGATCGGAGACGCGGACTTCGCCAACAACCGCTTCGTCGATCTAGGCAACAACCGCGACCTTTTCCTGAACGCCATCGCCTGGCTCGTCGACGAGGAGGACCAGCTCGGGGAGCGCCCAGCATCGGGCGATGTGCTCGAGCTGACAGAGCTCGAGGGCGCCGTCTTGGTCCTCGTCTCGGTCTTCGGGATGCCGGGCCTTGCCGTGTTCGGAGCCATCCTGGCGTTCGTTCGCCGGCGGCGTCTCTAGTGGCGGCCTGCGGCACGAGTGCGCGGCTCGACAGCCGCGCACCGAGCAGCCGCTCTAGGACAGCAGCTTCTGCAGGCTGATGGCGAGCCCAACGTTGGTCACCTTGAGCTTGCCCATGGCGAACAGCATCATGGCGCTGCTGGGGTTGTCGAGGAGGGCCTCGAAGTCGGCCTGCTTCGCGCTGACGGTGCAGCCGGCATCATCGTGGTTGCCCTCGGAGATGCCGCCCCCGTCCTTGAGATCGACCGTCCAGGTGCCCGCGCCGTCTACCTCGAAGACGTAGATCGCGTTGATCTCGCCAGCGAGGCTGGGGTTGTCAGCAAGCTTGCTCGGGAGGAAGTTCTCGAAGAAGTCGCGGGTGTCGGCCATGGTTCGTGTCTCTCGGTGGAGGGTTCTCGGAAGGTTTCCGTAGGGCCCCCTCACTACCGTCACGTCGACACCAGGGCAAGCGCTCAAGCGGCGCGAAGAGCGTCCAAGAAGCCCGAGAGCTGCTGTGCCTCGAGACCGAATCCCCCGAGCGCTGGCTCGGTCCAGCCGTGCCAGTCCGAGCCACCGGTCAGGAAGAGACCGTGTCGGCGGGCGAGTCCGCGGAGCGCCCGTGTGTCGCTCCGAGAGAGGTTCGGCCGCAGTCCTTCGATTCCCTGCAGCCCGGCGCGCGCGAGTGTCGCGATGTGTCGCTCCACGTCACGGATGTCCGGGTGTGCCCAGGACGTGATGCCGCCGTGGGCACGCGCCGTCGAGATGGCCTCGACGAGGGAGACGAAGGGCGTCGGTATCTTGCGGCGCTGGGGGCCGATGAAGTCTCTGAAGGCCTCCCCACGGCTGCCAGCGAATCCTCTCGCGACGATCTCTCGGGCCAGGTGGTGGCTGGTCAGCGCTCTATCGCCGTCGTGGGCATCCTCGCCCGCCTTGGGAATGTCCAGCTCGAGCAGCTCGATGATCGCATCGTAGCGGCGTGCGCGTGCGTGGCACTGGCGCTGGCAAAAGGCTCGAAAGTCCTCGGGGATCGGCCCTGGGAAGTAGGTGAGCAGGTGGAACTCGCGGCCCTCGTGCACTCCGGTGAGCTCGGCGCCGGCGATGAGGTAGACCCGGCGACCGTCGAGCTGCCACAGACCGGGGTGCAGGGGACCGCTTAGGTCGTGGTCCGTGATGGCGACGACATCGAGCCGGCCGGCCGCGCAGCGCTGGAGGACCTCGTCGGGGGAGTGCTGGCCATCGGACATGCTGGTGTGCATGTGAAGGTCGAATCGGGAGTTGCGCCCAAGATCCAGCTCGGCGAGAGAGATCGCCGTCGGTACTTGTTCACGAATCACCATCTACGGTCCGTCCCTGGTGCCCACTCAGGGTGACTGAGGAAATCCCTGACCCGCCAGTCGAGCAGCATATTTCGACGAGCCGTCATCGGGACGCCGCCACGACCACTTCGGGCTGCTGTGTCAGTCGGATGTACAGAGCATCGAGCGGACGCGGTGCGCTCGAGGCCATCGCGATGGCCGTGTCGAGCTCGAGTGGCTCCGGATGTGCCGCAATCAGGAGGGGGCCGCCCGCGTGCGCGCGGTACGAGCCGTCTCCAAGGGCGAGTGCTGCCTTGTCTCCTGCTCCGGTAGAGGCGAGAACGACCTTCAGGCCCTCTTCGGTCTGTGCAATGACCGAGACGAGGGCATCGTCGTCGACATCGAAGGAGGCCCAGTGGCCGTGCCGGCCCTCGACGAAGGCGGTCTGGAGGTTGTGCGGAGTGTCGACGGGCACGGGAGCGAGCACCGTCAGACGCAGCAGAACGAGCAGGACCGCTGCGAGAGCCAGCACGGCAGCCCAGAGCGGCGCGGCTGAGGGGGGCTCGGGCAGGGGCTCTGGCAGCTCGCCGATGCTGTCGATGGTGGCCCAGGGACGAAGCCGTGCTTCGGTGATGCCGTCGGTGGCCAAGGGGCCCAGCAAGCCGAAGCGGCTCCACACGCCACGACCCGAGACCAGACAGCCGCGAATGTGATCGCGGCTGGGCACGCCGAGCTCGGCGGCGAGGTGAAGCACGCGCTTGACGGGCTCCGGCTCGGACATGTCGATCAGCAGCACGTCCTCGTCGACGGGGAAGGCGCTCGAGCCGAGCTCGGCGAGGAGGCCGGCTCTGTGATGGCGACCGCTCGGATGTAGGTGGATGGCGAGCAGCTGCGTGTCTGTTCCGGGGCGTGCCCCGAGTGACGGGGGAACGAGGTCCTCGAGGGTCAGGATGCCACGCCGGATCAGTCGTCGGGCTCGGTCACAGCGGGTGCAGTGGGAGGTGTGAGACCGGTGAGCCCCATCGAGCACGTCGATCAGGGGCGGACAGGAGGTGGCGGAGAAGGCCGCGAGGCGGGAGAGCAGGCGGTCGATCCGCTCGGGAGCCCACTGCTCCAGAGGGACACCGTCCTTCAGGCCGGCGCGGCGCACCACCTCGCGGAGGCCTCCACGCGCCGCCTCGAGGGCGATGAGGTCGAGCTCCATCTTCGATGCGAGATGGGCGAGGGGGCGGTTGTCCGCGTAGTGATGCTTCAGGACCGCGCGGGCGCGGGGCGTCATGGAGCGGTCCAGGGAGCGCCGCCAGCGGGCCGACACCGGCATGGCCCAGTCCTGCGGCCACGGGTCGGAGTCGCCTCGTCTGCGGGCTCGGCTCACCAGCCGGCGGGTGCAGGCCTCGGCGACGTCCTCGGCATGAGTGAGCGACTCGGTCGGCTCGAGATGCAGGACGGCATTCTGCCGAGCGTCACGAAGGACGTCGGGTCGGACTCGCACGCCCATGGACAGAAGCGTCCAGGCGATGCGCACCGTGATCGCGGACCAGCCTCGCTGAGCGATGTCGTCGCTCGGCGGCATGGGTGAGATGGGAAGGGCCATGAGGGGGCCGAGGGGGGGGGAGGCGGGAAGAAAAGAGCGGACTGGGATCTTACCGATCGCGGCCGCGCGCGTCCACACCCGTCTGTCAGCTTCGTGCAGCAGTGCTGCCGCGCGCCCCTCAGGCAGCCAGCAGAGTGTCGCCCTCGGCGCGCGTATCGGCGGTGTGGAGGAGGTCGCTGACCGCCTGGGCTGTCAGGGCGGCAGCGATACTCTCGTCGCCGAACGCGGACAGAAACTCGTCGTAGAAGGCACCGATCAGCTCGCCGAGGCTGGTCTGAACAGAATCGTAAATCATCGGGTACTCCTCTGGTGACGTCATTCACAGCAAGCGCCGTGCCAGGGTCCGACGCGACGATTGATGCGGTGCGACGGACGGTGGCAGCAGAGTACCGAGGGAAGTTGTGTCCAGATCTGGGACGTTGTCAGAGATCTTGACCGGGCGTTTCGCTGTGTCTCAGAACGGCGCACACGGACGCCACCCACACCGTCTCTGTGCTGTCCCCGAGCAGCTCTCGTGCGCAGGCCTCCACGGTAGCGCCGCTGGTGATGACATCGTCGACGAGGAGCACCCGCCCGGGGATAGGGCGTACCGAGCGGATGCGCCCTCGGAGGTTCTGCCAACGGGAGCGACGGCTTGCGGTCTTGGACTGTGCGGGGCCGAGGCGCGCGTGCAGTGCCGCGACGATCGGGATCCCCTGCCGACCGCCCAGCTCCTGGGCGAGGATGGCCGCGAGGTGAAACCCACGAGCCCACCTGCGCGTCCACGGCGTCGGCACCCACACGACTGCGTCACAGGCGATGCGGGGAACGCGCCGTGCAAAGACTCTCGCGATGGCTCGAGCGAGGTGTCGGTCGCGAGAGGCCTTGCACTGGCGCACCGCTCTGCCGAGTGGACCGTCGTAGTGACCGAGGGTCATGCAGCCAGAGACACCCTGGGCATCCACGGGAGGCCGATGTATGCCTCGAGGTCGACACTCGGCACAGAGCAGGCCGGCATGAAGCCGTCCGCAGCCGGCACAGCGCGTTGGAAGGAGCCACTCCATGGCGCCTCATGACGCGTCCGGGCCCCGCTGGGGAGGAAGCGCGGGGCGTCAGATGGGCGCAGGCTCGTGAGCGCTCTCGTCGACCTTCGAGTAGCCGCCGACCTTCGCGTCGAAGGCCTTGCGTTGGGTCTCTAGCCAGTCGCTGGCCTCGGATTCGCCGCTGATGGGCTGCGTCGTCATCTCGACGGTCAGCTCCCCTTCGCCCTTGCACTTTGCGGCCAGGTCGAGGTCCCAGGCGCGGGTGAGTGTGGACTCGAGGTCGGCCGCCACGGTGTCGGGGAAGCGCTCACCCGGCTCGGTGAGATCACCGTAGTGGAAGACGGCCTGTTGCTTGCCGTTCTTGCAGGTCGCGAGCTCGTGTGCGACAGCGAGGTAGGTGTACGATCCCGAGAAGTGCTCGGGCCAGCGATGACGCACGACACGCTCGCTCGCTGTGTCGTCGCCCAGAGCACGGAGCGTGTCGCGCACCGTGTCGATCACGTCGGGGTTGAGCTTGGGTGCGAGCGTGACGAGTGCTTCGCGAGCGGCCTTGGCTGCCTCGGCATCCATCCCACCGAGCTGACCGACGTTCGCGGCATCGGCGAAGGCCCGCACGACCAAGGACGCATCCTTGTCGCCAGCGTTGGCTTCGAGGGCTGCCGTGAGCGTGGGGAGTGCATCCGCCTTCAGGTTGCGAGCGTAGACCTCCAGCAGGCCAAAGTAGAGGCCACGGTTCGCGCGCTCCTGGATGTGGCTGTCGCCGAGGGCAGCCTCGAGGGTCGAGCGGACCGCGTCGCTTCGGCAGTCCGACAAGCCGCGGTACCAGCGCTGTTCCCAGAAGTCCTTCCCCTCTCGCTCGAACGACGCTGCGAAGAAGCTCGCGACCTCGGGATGCTCCGCGCACTGCTTGCCGAGAAAATCGATGGTGGTCGTGCGCTCACCGCTCTGCAGCGTGCCCATCCACTCTGCCACGGGGCCGTGTGCGCCCACGTCCAGTGCTGCGAGGGCTGCATCATTGCCGTCTCGACCCGCTAGCGTTCGGGCGAGGGCGGCCTCGGCCGTGTCACGCGCGGCATCGGGGTCGCACTTCGCGAGGGCAAGGTAGGCCCTCGGGACGGCTACGGGGCTGGCCGCGTCGAGGTCTGCTCGGAGGGTGCTGACGTCACAGTCAGCAGCCATGGCTGCGGCCACCATCATCCAGCTGAACATCAGACCGTCTCCTCGGTTCGCGTCGAGTCCTGCCGTCAGGACCCGCCTGTCTATCGCAAGCTTCCGTGGCTAGCGCGCTAGCAATTCGCGGGGGGTCCTAGCGTCTCGGGGCGGGCATCGGCAACCCGGTTGGTCGGCCGTGTTCGGAGGGTTACCGAGCCCGCCTCGCGCCTCGGCGTCCCGCCGTGTCCGGCGCGCTTCTGCCACGGAGAACCGTCTCATGAACGCACCCATTCGCGTCGCCGTCACCGGCGCAGCCGGCAACATCGGCTACTCCCTGCTCTGGCGCATCGCCTCGGGCGACTGCTTCGGACACGATCAGCCGGTCATTCTTCAGCTCCTCGAGATCCCGCCCGGGATGCAGCGGCTCCAGGGTGTGATGATGGAGCTCGCCGACTCGGCCTTCCCGCTGGTGCATGCGGTGACCGGCAGCTCGGATCCTGCCGAGGCCTTCGCTGGTGCCGATGCGATCTTCCTCGTTGGCTCGCGTCCTCGCAGCAAGGACATGGATCGGGCCGATCTGGTGGCTGCCAACGGTCCGATCTTCGTGGGTCAGGGCAAGGCGATCAACGACAACGCGTCCAGGGACGTGAAGGTGATCGTCGTGGGCAATCCGTGCAACACGAACTGCCTGATCGCCAAGGCCAACGCGCCGTCTCTCTCCAGTCGGCAGTTCACTGCGATGACCCGTCTCGACCAGAACCGCGCCGTCGGCCAGCTCGCACAGCGTGCCGGCACCATCGCGGCCAACATCGAGGACGTGTTCATCTGGGGCAACCATGCCAACACGATGTACCCCGACCCCTCCGTGGCCACGGTCGACGGCAAGGCCGCGACGGACGTGTTCGAGGCCGACTGGCTGCAGGGTGAGTTCCTGAAGACGGTCTCCACCCGCGGCAAGGCCATCATCGTGGCTCGCGGTGCATCCTCTGCGGCCTCTGCAGCCTCCGCGGCCGTCGACCACATGCGCGACTGGTGGCAGGGCTCCGACGACCGCATCGTGAGCATGGCGCTGCCCTCCGAGGGCTGGTACGGCGTTCCCGAGGGCCTCGTGTTCTCCTTCCCGTGCCGCTGCGCGAATGGCGAGATCCACGTCGTCGACGACCTCGAGCTCACGGACTTCGCCAAGGCGAAGATCCAGGAGAACGTCGAGGCGCTGCTCGCCGAGCGGTCCGCGGTGGCAGACCTCCTCTGATCTGGGGAGGGGCTGCCCCAGCTGCGGCAGTCGCATGCGGCAGACTTGTCGCATACTGCGGTTGAGTTGCTGGCCCCGGCTTGACAACCTGTGACTGGATCGGGCATTTGCCTCTAGCCGGCTACGTTGCTGGCTTGCGCGGAGGCTCCATGATCCGGACGCTAGTTGCCAGCTCCCTCTTGCTCACGGCCTGCTCGGAGTTCAACATCTCCTCGAAGGCCGACGCTGAGGGCCTTCCGGCGCCGGATATCGAGGTCTCGCCTCCCGAGCTCTCGTTTGGGGAGCTCGCCTCTGGCGTCGAGGCGATCGAGACTTTCACGATCACCAACGTCGGAGAGGGCCCACTGACGGTCGATGATGTCATCATCGAGGTCGGTGATGCGTTCACCATCCTCACGGATGTGAGCGGGCTCGTGCTCGAGACGGGTGATTCGGCACCGGTCGACGTGGCCTTCACTCCCCTCGTCGCGAACCGCAACGAGGGCCGCGCGCTTGTGCTGTCCGACGACCCGATCGACCCCGAGCTTCCGGTCCCGCTCGTAGGGCGTGGAGCGGTTCCCGAGCTCCTGATCGACCCGTCGTCCTACGACTTCGGCACCGGTCAGATCCCTTGCGAAGACATCCTCGACATCTCGCTGTCGAACGTCGGTGTCGAGGACCTCGAGATCTACGGCGTGGGCTTCGAGGGCGAGCAGATGGCCCTGGTCGGCGAGCCAGAGCTTCCCGTGGTCCTCGCTCCCGAGGAGAGCACGCTGGTGCAGGTCGCCTACAATCCCGTCGAGATCGGTGCGGCGTGGGGCGAGCTGTCGGTCGACTCCAACGACCCTCGCGGCATCCTGATGGGCGACCAGCGTGGCGAGACGACCTACGGCTCCACCAACGTCGATGGCTTCGAGATCCCCGAGAACCCGCCCGTCGACATCCTCTTCGCTGTCGACCAGTCCTGCTCCATGGCAGATGACCAGCGGCGCCTGGCGACGGCCTTCAGCGACTTCATCGCCGAGATCGACGCCGTCACTGGTGGCTGGCAGATCGGCGTCGTGACGCTCGACAGTGGCTGCTTCAACGGCGGCATTCTCGATAACGCTACGCCGGACTACATCGGTCGCTTCTCCAGCGCTGTCTCCGAGTCCGGTGGGCTCTTCGACACCATGCTCACCGAGTCGCTCCTGCAGCTGTCCGCCAAGGCGGCCGGAAAGTCCGACCCGGGTGAGTGCAACCAGAACTTCCTGCGCCCTGACGCGCTGCTACACGTCATCGTCGTCTCTGACGAGCGGGAGCAGTCCGGCGACCCTCCCGGCTACGTGGCCGACATGCAGGCCATCAAGGGTGATCCTGGCCTGCTCAAGGTGTCCGCTGTCGTCGACATCGACGCGAGCTGCGGCGACCAGGGCGCTGACAACGGCTCCGCCGGGTACTCCGATGCGGTGGCTGTCACCGGCGGGCTGATGCTCGACATCTGCAACGATGCATGGGGCGCGCGGGTCGACGAGCTGGCCGTCGCCTCCCTCACTGGCATCGGAGAGTACCCGCTGTCGGGTGATCCCGATGTCGACACGATCCAGGTGTTCATCGACGGTGAGGAGGTCCTCTCCGGGTGGAGCTACGACCCCACGAGCAACTCCATCAGCCTCGACGCCGACCTTGAGGGTGGCGAGTTCATCGAGGTCTTCTACGAGGCCTTCGCCGACTGCTAGCGAGCGGACGACCGCCGAGGGTGGTCTCCCTCAGCTCCGCGGGATGCGAAATGAGGGGTGAGGCTCGTCATCGAAGCGCAGCGGCTGCTTCGGCTCGGGCAGGGGCTCTCGGGATGGCTTCTCGGGTTGACGCCGGGAAGGTCGGGCTGGCTCGCCATGCATGGGGGCCTCCGGGGGGCGCCGCGAGCATAGAGATTCGTGGATTTTGACGCAACTCCGTGGGGCGTCGCTGTCCTGGGAGAGACAGAATGGTAGATCTTCGGTCAGATACGGTCACTCGTCCGACGGCTGCGATGAAGGCAGCGATGTTCGAGGCTCCCCTGGGTGACGATGTCCTGGGCGATGATCCGACGGTGGCGCGCCTCGAGGAGCGGTCGGCAGAGCTGGCGGGGAAGGAGGCCGCGCTGTTCGTGCCGTCGGGAACGATGGGGAACCTGCTGGCGATCCGATGCCAGACGCGGCTGGCAGACGAGGTGCTCCTCCATCCAGACTCGCACCCGTTCAACTACGAGGCGGGTGGAGCGGCTGCCTTTGCCGGGGTGCAGCTCCGAACGATCGGCGGCGATCGGGGCATGGTGGACTGCGACGCCATGCGGGACGCCGTCCGCGGGCCCGATCCGCACTTCGCCCCGGCTCGACTGGTCTGTGCCGAGGACACCACCAACCGCGGCGGCGGCGCCGTCTGGCCGCTGGAGCGACTCGACGAGCTGGGTGAGACCGCTCACTCGCTTGGCCTACGATCCCACCTCGATGGAGCACGTGTCTTCAATGCCGTCGTGGCATCCGGGGTGCCTCTGGCGAGGCGTCTGCGCGCCTTCGACTCGGCGACGTTCTGCTTCAGCAAGGCGCTGGGGGCGCCTGTCGGGTCGGTCCTCGTGAGTGACGCCGCGACCATCGCCTTGGCGAGGCGGATGCGCAAGCTACTCGGTGGAGGCATGCGCCAGAGCGGTCTGTTGGCGGCTGCGGGGCTCTACGCGCTCGACCATCACGTCGAGCGTCTCGCAGATGACCACCGCCGCGCCGCGAGCCTCGCGGAGGCCCTGACAGCCCTCGGGCTCGAGGTCGTGCCACCACAGACCAACATGGTCTACGTGAGGGTCGACGAGGCTCCGACCTGGCAGGAGGCGCTCGATGCAGAGGGCGTGCTGTGCTTTGCGACCTCGTCGAGCACGCTTCGGCTCGTCCTGCACCTCGATGTCGATGATGCGGGCGTGGCGCAGACCGCTCGGGCCTTCGAGATCGTCGCGGCTCAGCGGGGGCTGACCAGGCCGGGCGCGTAGTCCTCAGGCGGCTGGAGCCCGCAGAGCTCGAGGATGGCAGTGCCCACGCTCGCCAGCCCTGCGTCGATGTCCCTCAGCCCGAGGGTTTTGCTGGGGTCGACCAAGATGCAGGGCACGGGGGCCAGCGTGTGGCTCGTGCGCGGCTGCGGACGCCCCTCGGCATCCGGAACGGGCTCGCCCTTCTTGTCGCGTGTCCACATGCCGTCGGCGTTCCCGTGATCGGCAGTGACGATCAGGACGCCACCAGCCGCGCGAACGGCCTCCTCGAGGCGTCCGACACAGAGGTCGACGGCCTCGACAGCGACACGCGTGGCCTCGAGCTCGCCGGTGTGGCCGACCATGTCGCCGTTGGCGAGGTTCAGGCGCACGTGGTCGAAGCGACCGGACAGGATGGCCGCAGTGGCGGCATCGGTCACCTCGGCTGCCTTCATCCACGGGCGCTCGTCGAACGGAAGCGTGTCGGACGGGACCTCGAGGTACTCCTCGAGTGTGTCTGACAGCCTGCCGGAGCGGTTGCCGTTGAAGAAGTAGGTGACGTGGCCGAACTTCTGCGTCTCCGAGGTCGCGAACGTGCGCTTGCCCGCGGCGACCAGGTACTCGCCGACCGTGCGGTCGATGGCCGGTGGCTGGACGAGATAGCGCTCAGGCAGCGCGAGGTCGCCGTCGTACTGCATCATGCCCGCATAGATCACAGCGGGGCAGGCTCCTCGGTCGAAGGCATCGAAGTCGGTCTCTGTGAAGGCACGGCTGATCTCGATGGCCCGGTCACCCCGAAAGTTGAAGAACAGGACGGCGTCGCCGCTCTCGATGCGCCCCACGGGCTCGTCACCGTCCGTGATGACGAACGCCGGAAGCCACTGGTCGTCGACGCTCGCATCCTCATCGTAGAAGGTTCGGATCGCCTCGCTGGCACTCGGGAAGGCTCGCCCAGCGCCATGGACGTGGGTCTGCCAGCCACGCTCGACCATCGCCCAGTCGGCCTCGTACCGATCCATCGTGATGTGCATTCGCCCGCCACCGGAGGCGATTCGGAAGTCGCGGCCAGCCGCACGGTGGGCTTGCAGGGCGGCCTCGAGCGGCTCCACCCAGGTCAGAGCGCTGCGCTTGGCGACATCACGACCATCGGTCAGGACGTGAACCCGGAGGCGCTCGACACCGTCTTCCGCAGCGCGGGCGATCAAGGCGTGCAGGTGGTCGACGTGGCTGTGGACGTTGCCATCGGAGACCAACCCGAGGAGATGCAGGGTGTGGCCCGAGGTCAGCTCACGCCACACGTCCGTGTCGAAGGCTGAGCCGCTGCGGATCGCGTGGTCCACGAGCTTGGCTCCCTGGTCGAACACACGTCCTGCACCCAGCGCGTTGTGCCCGACCTCGGAGTTGCCCATGTCGTTGTCGGAGGGCAGCCCGACGGCGGTTCCGTGGGCCTTGAGGGCGATGAAGGGCTCCTGCGCTCGCAGCCGATCGAGGTTGGGGGTGCGTGCGGTGGCGACCGCGTCATCCGGCCCACCCTCCCCGAGACCGACGCCGTCGAGGATGCACAGGACGACGGGACCAGCAGGGGCTGCGAAGTGAGGATGCTCTGCGAGTGGCTCGACCATGGGACCTCCCAGGGGCGGCGCCTATCGCGCAAGTGACTCACACGCGCGTCACGGTTTTGCGGCACCTCCGAAGCGTCCACGCACGCTCACGCCGAGACGGTGGACGCCGCCCGTGTAGTCGCCGTTCGACTCGGGGTAGAAGTAGCGGTCAGCGGTACGCTCCTCTTGGAAGGTCGCCACACTGAAGCGGCTGTCGGTGATCGTGCGTCCGATCCACTGATGCCGTGTGTAGGTGAGGGCGACATCGAGCAGGGGAGTCGGGGTCGCGATGGCACCTGCGGTCATGGCGAGGTCGAGCATGTCGACGTTGTTCGAAGACATCACCTCGGAGGGAACGGCGGGTGTGTCGACGACCACCCGACCTGCGAGGGTCCACTTCGGGGCCACCTCGACCTTCGCGTCGACGCCACCCCAGGGGGCATTGCGGTTGTCGCGCGCCCACGTCCGCTTCTGGGAGACCAGCTCGGCAGTCTCCTCGGCTCGGGTGTCGCTGGAGGCGTCGAACTGGCTCGCGTCGGTGACCTTGGTGGTGATGGAGTACTCCGTGAACTGGCTCCAGAAGACGAGTCCACCCATCAGCTCGAGGCGCAGCTTGGGGACGGTCTCGAGCACGACGCCGAGGTTCACGCGTGACGGGTAGCGGTAGGCGACGGTCGCCTTGCCACGAACATCGGCGCCCTCGCCGTTGCAGATGCCCGTCACTCCGGCGGCGATCTTGGAGAGTGCATCCTCGGGGCACGCGAAGACGTAGCGCATGCCCCCACTGTGGGTGACCCTCGCACCGTGACGGTAGGCCGCGCTGATGCCGACCCCCTCGACAGGCGTCAGGTAGAGCCCCGCTCCGAAGGTGATGGCGCGGGTCTTGAGGGGGTCGAACTGGAGGTTCGTCGTGTAGCCGCGGGCCTCGGTGTAGGCGTCGTGAAACTGCTCGGGGACCTCTCCGTCACCCAGGTTCGGGTCGGCGGCGATCTCGGGTCCGAGTGCGGTGTAGTACTCGGTGTCGACGTCGACGCCCCAGGTGCTCTCCATCACGTCGACGGCGGCGCCGAGCGCGAGAACGTCGGCGATGTGGTAGGCGCCGCCAAGGCTGATGTTGATGACCTGGATGCCGCCACTGCGCACGCTGTAGCGCCCGGGGCCGAACTTCTCGTCAGAGCTACCCGTTCGCGCGTAGGGCACGTAGAGGCCCGCGCCGAAGGCGAGGCCCTTCACGCCGGGAATGGTGGTCGACGCGCCGAGGAAGGGAACGACACCGAAGAAGCGGAGCGACTCCGATCCCGACCAGTCCGTCTCCAGATCATCCTCGCCGTCGCCGTCGACATCGTAGGCAAGCTCGGGGTCGATGGGGGCGTAGCTGGGGTTGGTCCGCTGGAAGTTCAGGACGCCCAGCGACGGAGCTCCCTCGGCCAGGATCTGGGGGCCCTTCGTCAGGGCCAGGCCAGCGGGGTTCCACCACACAGCGGTGGGGTTGGTAGCTCCTGGGGTTCCCCAGACGCCACCGACGTCCATCAGGTCCAGGCTCGCCGCCGAGGCGGCACCGAGCGCGAGCAGGACAGCGAGCATGACGACTCCAAGTGCGCCGCGACTGTAGCCGGTCACCCGATTGTTCGCCCGAGGTGTGCCGGTCCGAGCGGGGTGTCGGGACAGGCTGAGCGACAGAGGGACATCTGGGGTACGATGCGACAGCGCGCCTCGGAGGAATCATGACCCCAACTGTTCTCATTCTGCTCGGTCTCGTGGGGTGCTCCGAGCCGGGTGCCACGGGCGGCGAGAGCACGACGACCACGGCCGAGGAGTTCGAGGGCGACGACGCCGGCGAGTGCTCGGACGGCGCCGACAACGACCAGGACGGCTGGTTCGACTGCAACGATCAGGACTGCTTCAACAGCCCGGACTGTGTCGAGGGCGGCGGTGGCACGGGCGGCGGCACCGGCGGTGGCGGCACGGGCGGCGGCGGTGGCACGGCCGGCGGCGGCGGTACGGGCGGTGGCAGCGGCACGGGTGGAGGCACTGACTGTGTCGACCCGATCTGTGATCTCAAGTCGGTCACGCTGACCTACACCCTCGACGTGGACTGGAACCAGAAGGTCGATCTCGGCCTCGGTCTGGTGCCAAACGACTGCGTCATCACGTTCGAGGGCGGAGGCGACTTCTGGTCGGTCGACAACACCATCGTCACCTTCGTTGGCTACTGGGAAGAGTCCTACAACGACTGTGACGAGGAGCAGGACGATCTTGTGGCCTCGTGGCTCGGTGGCTCGTTCCACAGCTTCATGTTCGACCCGAGTCAGACGGTCTTGCTCGACTGGATCGCTCATCGGGACGAGGACGAGAAGAGCGACCAGGCGGATCCGAGCTTCTGGCTCACCGAGATCGAGTACGAGATCGACATGACCTCCGTCGATCCGATGATGGACTACACCCTCGAGGAGTGGATCCCCCTCGATCCTATCTTCCTGCCGGATGTGCCTGCGGTGTGGCTCGACCATCACCTCGTGGTCAACTTCGAGAACTGAGCGGCTGCCTTGGCGCACGATGTCGTGCGCCGAGCGCTCATCGCCAGGGAATGGGCCACACGACCGTGTGCTCGGTCTCGGGTGGCTCAAACACGGCGTCCCGGAAGAGCGCGTCGAGGCAGGCCTCCGCCTCAGCGCGATGCTCTTCGGTGTTGGCGAGCATGACCTCGGCCCGCCCGACGTCGTCCTCCGCGAACACCGTCACGCGCAGGGTCGGACGGCCGACGAACGGTCGCCCGGCATCTTCCTCGTCGAGCAGACACTCTTCGATCGCGTCGCGGCGCTCGAGGATGCTCGTGGCGACTCCCTCCGTGGAGGCAGGCTGGGGTGCTTCCGAGCCTCGCGGAGCGCGACGAGCGGGCTCCTGCACCGAGGGGGGCTGCCTGACGCGCGGGGCAGACAACATGGGTGGCGGAGCGGGCACCGGAGCCTCGTGAGCAGGCACGGGTGGTGTGGGCCGGTGCCTGGCCTCGTGCCGGGGGGCCGGAGTGGTCGAGGGTCGGGTGAGCCAGGCGAGCAGCCCAGCCAGGACGAGCGCGGCGAGTGCGGGCCCCAGGAACCGACGCATCAGATCACCATCGCCTCGCGGTGGTCGTAGGTGCGGCCGAGCGCGAAGGTGCCGAGCTCGACCGGCTCGCCATCGATGAGTACTTCGTCGAGGTTCGTGCCCGCGTCAGCCAGGGCCTGCACGACTCGGGCGGTGAAGGGTCCGAGCATCGCTCCATGGCCCGAGAAGCCCACGGCGCGGATCAGGTTCGGCCGTCTAGCGTCGAAGCCCAGGAAGGGGTTGTGGTCAGGGGTCGTCGCGTAGTACCCGGCGGTCGTGGCGTTCACTCCCGCAAAATCGGCGAGGTCAGGGATCGCCTCGGCGAGCTCCATCCACAGAGAGAAGGGGGCAGCGTCGATTCCGGCGCGGTGCGAGAAGTCGGGCTGGACGAAGTCCTGGTCGTCGTACGTGAAGTCTCGGTCGGCTGCGGTCTTGTGCTTCTTTCCCATCAGCATCGTGTCGCCGTTCTCGGGACGACAGTAGGCTCCGCTCGGAGCGATCGTCAGCGGCATCGACGACAGCGTCGGGCCGCTCATCGCATCGCCGCGCGCGACGAACCAGAGGTAGCGCTTCAGCGGCGCCACCTCGAGCGGAGAGGCGCCGAGGAGGGCGCCCACACGGGCAGTCCATGCATTCGTGCAGTCGATGAACAGGTCGCCACCGACCTCACCGAGCGGTGTGGTCACGGTCGTGATCCGCCCCCCTTCAACACGAGCTCCCGTCACCGGCGAGCGCTGTCGGAGCTCGCCACCCAGGCTTCGGACTCGTGCGGCCCCGTCGCTGTAGACGACGTGAGGTCGCAGGAAGCCGTCCGTTGGGCACCATGTCGCGCCGGCGAGCTCGTCCGAGACCCAGGGGAATTGGGCTCGCAGTGCATCGGCGTCGAGTGCCTCGACCTCCTTCAGTCCCACCGCCTGCTGCATGGCTACCCGGGCTCGAGCGGCCTCCATCGCGGCGTCGTCTGCCTGTAGGAAGAGGTAGCCGTTCTGCACGATCGGGCTCTCGCCGCTCTCGGTCTCCTCGGCAAAGCGGGTGTAGAAGTCGACGCAGTAGCGCATGCCTCGCACGGTTCCGGGCGTCGAGAACTGCTGGCGGATGCCGGCTGCCGTGCGCGACGAGGAGCCGGCACCGACGTGCGCGGCATCGAGCACGACGACGTCCCAGCCCGACAAGAGCAGCTCACGAGCGCTGAGGATGCCCGTGATTCCTGCCCCGATCACCACTGCGCGCCGGTCGCCCATCGTGCCTCCCGCGTCTTCGTATCCGGCTGACATCCCGCGATCCGCATCGCCGGGTAGACCGGGCGCGGATAGGGGCATGCCCCGCACGTTCGTCGAGGAGCCCGAATGAGCACGTCTGCGCCTGTCGTCAGCCGAACCGAGCACACGCTAGCCGGCGCGGACGTGCCCGAGCCGACCGGAGACGAGCTGGTCCATGCGTACCGGGTGGCTGCACGATCCCGGGCTGCGGAGGAGCACATCGTGCGCCTCGTCACTCGCGGCGAGGTGAAGTTCGCGATCTGGGGGCCGGGCGAAGAGGTGCACGGCACGGCGACCGCGCTTGCGCTGGGTAAGGCGGTGAACCCGGAGCACTTCGGGATCGTCGCCCACTACAGGTCGGGGTCCTTGTGCTCGATGTGGTGCGAGCTCAACGGTGTCGACGACTTCACGCTGCGGATGCTGCGCCAGCAGTTCTCACGAGCGACCGACGAGATGAGCGGTGGTCGGCAGATGGTCTACCACCTCAACATTCCCGAGGCGGGGATCCTGCCGATCCAGTCTCCGGTGGGCATGCAGCTCGGTAAGGCTGCGGGCTACGCGCTGGGCTTCAAGCAGAAGGGCATCACCGATGCGGTGACCATCGGGATCGTCGGCGACGGCACGACCGCCGAGGGTGACATGCACGACGCCATGAACGCGATCAGCGTCTGGCAGCTGCCCTGCATCGTCATGGTCACGGACAACGGCGTCGCCATCTCCACCAACCCGGACGAGGGGAGAGGCATCCAGGACTTCGAGGCCTACGCAGCGGGCTTCGGCCTGCGTCACTTCACCTGCGACGGCACCGACTTCATGGACGTCTACAGGACGACCTACGAGTGCGCGCAGTACGTGAGGGAGAACCAGCGCGGTGCGCTGATGCACGTCAAGAACCTCCCGCGCTTCAACGGCCACTCGTCCGCGGCAGACGTGACCTTCGACCTGGGCCAGGGCGATCCCCTGATCACGTTCGGAGCGGCTCTGGTGGAGCAGGGGCTGCTGGAGTCGGGCGACGCGATGACGCGGGTCGAGGGCCAGGGGCGTGACTTCTTCGCCCACCACGACCTCGGCAAGGTCATGCGCTCCGAAGACGACGATGTGAAGGCGATCATCGAGCAGATTCGAGGCGAGCCTCACCCTGATCCCGCGACGCTGTTCGATCACATCTACGCGCCGCTGCCGACCGAGCCCGAGACGGCTCCGGGGCCGGGCACGACCAACATCAGCTACGCGGGTGCCATCCGGTCGGCGCTCGACAAGCTCATTCGTAGAAAGAACGGCTTCATCGCGGGCCAGGATGTCGGGAGGCTCGGGGGCGTGATGACGGCCACTGCAGGCCTCAAGGAGCTACATCCCACCAAGATCGTGGATGCTCCGCTGAACGAGCCATTGATCGTCGGCACGTCGACCGGTCTCGCCCTCCACGACGACCTCATGGCGCTGCCGGAGATCCAGTTCGGCGACTACAGCTTGAATGCCTTCCACTGGCTGGTCTACCTGGGCACCGTCCGCTGGACGAACATGGGGAATGCCAAGTGCAAGCTCCTCTTGCGCATGCCCACCGATCCCTTTGGTGGAGGGGCGGTGTACCACTCGATGAGCGTCGATGGGTACTTCGCGTCCATCCCGGGCCTTGTGGTGATCATGCCGTCCACCAGCTTCGATGTGCACGGTCTGCTGCTGACCGCTGGTGACTACGACGGGCCCGTGGTCTGCCTCGAGCCGAAGTGGATGTACCGCCAGACGCTCGGTCCTGCGTTCCCCGGCGAGCCGACGGACAAGAAGGAGATCACGGAGCTGAAGAAGCGCATCATGCGCGCCGAGGTGCCCGAGCTGCCCGATGTGCGGGTGCCCTTCGGCAAGGGCGTGATCCGGCGCTCGGGGCGCGACGTGACCATCGTGGCCTGGGGCCGTGCTGTCTGGACGGCCATGAAGTCCGCCGAGACGCTCGCCAAGCAGGGGATCGAGGCCGAGGTGATCGATCTGCGCACGCTGGTGCCGCCCGACATGGAGCTGATCGACGAGTCCGTCTCGCGCACGGGCCGCCTGATCGTCGCGGCCGAGGATCGCTCCTTCGGTGGCTTCGTCCGTCAGATCCAGGGAGACGTGGTGCAGCGCCACCCGGGTCTGCCGACCCAGGCGCTCGGGCAGAAGCAGGTGCCTGGCATCGGGCAGTCTCTGGTGCTCGAGGACGCGACCATCCTCACCGCAGACGACATCGTCCGTGCGGCGCTCGAGCTGCAGAGCGCCAAGGTCGGCGGCGCGGGCGACTGGGCCTGGGTGCCATCGCGCTACTTCGTCTGAGTGCGCCGCTGAGGCTCCGCTCGAGCGGGGCACCGCCGCGGCACGGCATGACCGGGGTGTCTCCACGTCGAGCGATGCCAGCCCTGTGGGGCGCTCCAGCTTCCGGCCGGCTTCTCTTGGCAGCCGTAGGGGTGGTCGTGGTGAACCAGCTCCCCCGCCTTGAGCTGGAAGTGCCACCAGCGGTTTCCGCTGCCCCTGAAGCCATGGGAGCGCATGAAGTACCGCAGCACCTCTCGGTTGTAGGCACCGGGCCACTCCGCATTCTTGAAGGCGTTGCTTCCGTCGGTCGCTCCCCACGGTCCGCCCATGTCGACTGCGACTCCGAGGTCGAGGTCGACGAGCCCCACGTCGACTGCGGTGCCTGTGCTGTGCAGAGACTTTCGCGCGATGAAGCCCTCGTGGACCAGTTCCTCCCGATCGCTGCGAATGGCCCAGGCGACGAGTCCCTCGGAAGCCCGTGCCGGCTGGTAGGCGTCGTAGACGACGAGACCGAGCCCCTCACTCCGCAGGTCGGCCTGCACTGCAGCTAGGGCGGCGGCGGCGTCTGCGCGCAGCCAGGCACCAGGAGCGCCATAGCCGGGAAGGCGCTCCCCGGTCGGGTTTGCTCGCGTCGAATAGCCGGGGGTGAACCACAGATCCTCAATGGTCGACAGGTCGACGAAGCCTTCGGGCGCTGGATTCAGCAGTGCCGAATGAGGCCACTCGGGCGGAGGAGGGGGCACGAGGGCGGTGCGCGTGGGTGGAGCGCAGGCGAGGGCGAGGAGCAGCAGCGCCTGTGTCAGCGCACCACCTCTCCGGGAGGGGCATCGACACTCACCAGGTCGAGCACCTCGGTGCCACCGGCAGCCAGGAGCATCCCCTGTGATTCCACGCCTCGGAGCATCGCGGGTGCGAGGTTGGCGACCACGACCACAGAGCGACCAATCAGATCGCCCGGCTCGAACCGGGCCCGGATACCGGCGACGATCTGCCGAGGGGATTCCTCGCCGACATCGACCTTCAGCACCAAGAGCTTGCTGGCGTCGGGATGGGCCTCTGCCTCGAGCACGCGTCCGACCTTGAGCGCGACCTTGGCGAAGTCCGCGTACTCGATCCGCTCGGGCGGGGCGGGTGGGGCCTTCTTCTTCTGCCGCTTGAGCTTCTTGAGCTGACGCTTCGACAGCTGTGGCTCGGCCGGAGCCTCCTCCTCGGGGGCTGCGAACAGTGCAGCGATGGGCTCAGGCATCTCTCGGAAGCGTGGAAAGAGGGGATCGCCGACGGTCACGGCAGTACCCTCGACGAGTCCGTCCAGAGCGGAAGAGCCCCCGGAGGCCAGCAGCGCGCGCAGCGAGTCCCGCGCATCATCGGGTGTGCGACCGAGCTTCGATAGCAGCTCTGCGGCCTTGTTTGGCATGACCGGTAGCAAGAGGGTTGCGGCGAGGTAGCAGAGCTCCAGCACATGGCGCTTGACCGTCTGGAGGCGCTCGGTCTTGCCCTCACGGTTGAGCGACCACGGCTCTTGGGCATCGACGTACTTGTTGCCTGCACCCACGAGGTCCGACACCGCCACGAGGGCCTTGTGGAACTGCAGGCCCTTCATCGACGCGTCGAATGTCTGGACCGTGCTCGCTGCGAGCGCCTGGAGGGCTACCTCGGCATCGGTCGGCGCGGACGAGGGCGGCACCGTCCCGCCCAGCCACTTCGTGGTCATGGACAGTCCACGGTGGGCCAGGTTTCCGAGGTCGTTGGCGAGGTCCACGTTGTAGCGAGAGAGGAAGCCCTCGTAGCTGAAGGTGCCGTCTGCCCCGAAGGCGATCTCTCGGAGAAAGAAGTAGCGCGTGGCATCGAGGCCGAAGCACTCGACGAGGAGGTCGACCTCGATGGTGTTTCCGAGGGACTTGCTCATCTTCTGCCCGTCGCCTGCGATCCACCAGCCATGGGCGTAGATGGTCTGTGGCAGCGGCTGGCCCATCGCCATCAGCATGGTGGTCCAGTAGACCGCATGAGTCGTCAGGATGTCCTTGCCGATCAGGTGGGCGCTCGCGGGCCACCACGAATCCCAGCCCTCTGCCGGCGACTCGGGGTGGTAGCCGGTACCGGTCATGTAGTTCAGCAGAGCGTCGAACCAGACGTAGGTGACGTAGTCCGGGTCGAAGGGCATCTCGATGCCCCAGCTCATGCGGCTCTTGGGGCGACTGATGCATAGGTCGCCCAGGCCCTTCCGCAGAAATCCGAGGACCTCGTTGCGGCGCGAGGACGGCTGGATGCAGTCAGGGTTGGCCTCGATGTGGGCCATCAGCTGCTCGCCGTACTTTCCCATCCTGAAGAAGTAGTTTGTCTCTGTGATCTCTGTCACCGGCTGCCCAGTGTCGGGGCACTTGCCGTCGACCAGGTCCTTCTCCGTCCAGAAGCGCTCGGCCGAGGTCGAGTACCAGCCCGTGTAGGTCGCCTTGTAGATCTCGTCGGCGTCCCAGAGCTTCTGCAGGACGGCCGTCACGACGGACTCATGATCGGCATCGGTCGTGCGGATGAAGCGGTCGTAGCGGATCTGCAGACGCTCCATCATCGCCTTCCACCGGACGACCATGTCGTCGCAGTGGGCCTTTGGAGTCATTCCGCGCTTGGCGGCAGCCTCGAGGACCTTCTGCCCATGCTCGTCGGTGCCCGTGAGGAAGCGCACGGGACGGCCCGTCATCCGCATGTACTCGGCGACTACGTCCGCTGCGATGGTCGTGTACGCGTGGCCGATGTGGGGCGTGCCATTGACGTAGTAGATGGGGGTCGTGATGTAGAATGTGTCGCTCAAGGCGGACTCCCGGCGGGGCGGGCTAGTATCCCCGGCGGCGACGCTGGGCACAGGTTAGGGCCGCCGGTGCTTCGGAGTCCGGATGATCCACGCTCTCGGCTACAGCCACAACACCTTCGATCCCTGCCGTCCTGGTCGGCTTTGTCGGGGGCGGGAGCGGTGGATCGAGTCCTGGGAGGTGGAGGATCCTCTACCGACCATCCACAGGCTCGTGATCAGTGGCGCAGCGTTCAATGACGACTCGGCGAGGGATGCCCTCCGCGGCGTGCAGCACAGTGGCGTCGATCTCGCTGCGCTGGTCGCACAGCTATTCCCCCGCAAGTCCATGCTCGCCTTCATGGAGGATGGACACCCCGCTGACATTCCCGACGAGGCCATGGGGATCGAGGCGTACGACGGATACCGCGCGGGCGGTCGCGTCGGTCTCGGGCTGGTCCGCTGGCATGTCGAGGTCGCGGGTGTGCGTGCCTTCCGCACACTGATCGGTCCGGATCCAGACGAGCGTGTTCGCGGCTTCGTGGTTCTGGATGGTGTCGAGGAGCCCGACAAGCTCCCTGACGCAATCTTCCGGTTGGTGGGCATGTCGAACCAAGACAGTCCCCCCGCACGCTACAGCCCTGTCGCTCTCGCGGAGCTGCTGGAGATGGCCAGTGCGGTCGTGCTGTTCCACCGCGACAAGCACGGCCCGGCGCTGGGGGTCTACAGTCGGAGTCCGATCAAGACCGATGGCCGCCTCGAGGGCATGTGCGAGAAGGTGGGTGCACTGCTCGTGCCCTTCGCGATTCCACCGATGCTGGCCCGCTGGGACCGGGCTCTGGCCGAGCTTCGGACGCAGTGG
>PKDJ01000087.1 GCA_002862545.1 Pseudomonadota bacterium | reverse complement strand
GGAGGTGGCGGCGGACGCGGTCCATGTCCTCTTCGTCGGGCACGAAGAGCGGGTAGGTGTAGTCGGCCCCCGCGGGTGGGCGGAAGGCTCCCTCGGGCAAGACGAGGTTGCGGACTTGGCTCTGGTAGCCGGCCTGCCCCGTCGAGGCGGCGAGTGGACCGGTGAAGGACAGGCCGCAGAGATCGACCGAGCCGAGCGGCAGGGCTGCGCCGAGCTGACGACCGATCACGGTCGTGATGTCGGCTTGGTGCACGACGTTGCGGCCCGTCAGCACGCGGTACCGCGCCGGGTCGTGCGCGATCGTGCCCGTCCAGACACCGTTCACGAGAGCCGAGCGCTGTCCGTACTTCTCGAAGAAGCGCGTGACGGTGGGGCGCTTGACCGCGTTGCACACCACGGGAATCTCGCCGAAGGTGCGCTCGTGCTCGCGGTCGTCGGGGTCGTCCGGGTCTTCGTCGACCCAGGGCCCGTCGATGCTGGGCACGCCGAACTTCGGATCGAAGACGAAGGTGCTGTCCCAGCCGCCGTTGGCGAGGACGAGGACCATGCGTCGGGGAGTGCTCGCGGCACGGGCCGGGAGGCCGACGAGGGCACCGGCGGCCGTGGAGAGCAGGAGCTGGCGGCGGGTCGGCATCAGTAGAACATCACCCGGGGATCCTGGAGCAAGGCACCAAGCGTGAGCATCCACGCGGTAGCGGGCTCGCCGTGGCGGGCCAGGGTGTCGGACCACAGGAGGTAGGAGGCCTCGACCTCGGGATCGGTCGGCTCGGCCAGCGTGCCCAGCACGCGCACGTGGAGGTCGGCGAGCTGCGCCCGGATCGTGTCCGGGTCGGTGGTGTCGGCCTCGACCTGGGTCAGCAGCCGGCGTGCGCCTGGGTCGGGCTCGGACAGGTCGCGGGGCACGACGTAGCCGGCCGCCTCGAAGGCTGCGCGGGAGAGCGTGAGCTCGCGCATCGGCGTCGGGTCGTGCTTGGGCGTGGTGTTGTAGAAGCCGTCGACGCCGCCAGCGAGCGTGCGGAAGCCGAAGCGGTCCGAGCGGAGGAGGTCGACCTCCCCCCAGCAGATCGGCCCGACCAGGGGCCGCATGGTGGCGCAGTCCTCGGGATCGCCGATGCCTCGCCAGGCCCAGCCGGTCCAGTCCTCGAGCATGCGTGCGTACTGCTCGGGCCGGACCGTCAGCAGGCCGACGCTGTCGGGCCCCTCGACCCGTCGGAAGCGGTCGGAGAGCACGATGTGGCGAACCAGCTCACGTGCGGAGAAGCTCGCCTCTCGCAGGACGGCCTGCAGCTCCTCGGCGACGACGTAGTCGACGTCGTTCTTGTCCGTCTGGGCCAGGTAGGCCTGGAAGCGTCGAGCCGTGCACTCCGCGAAGCGCGGGTCTTCGGCGACCAGCTGCCCGAGGTCAGCCAGATCGGTTCCTGGAGAGCCGTAGAAGCCTGGCGGCCAGAGCCCGACCTCGGCCCACCCGGACTCGTCTGCCGCCGTCCAGTGCTCGAGGGGGTAGCAGAACTGCGAGGCGAGGTAGGGCGAGGTGTCGAGGGGTACGTCGCGACAGCCCGCGAGGTGGGCCTTGGCCACACCGAACTGCTTGACCTGAACCTTGAAGCCCCAGAAGAAGGCGGCGAGTGGATCGAGGGCCTGGTGGCATCCGACGCACGAGGGGTTCGTCGACACGGCCTCCGCCACCAGCTCCTCGTCTGTGAGGTCGATGCCGCCGTCGATCGGGATGTCCCGTCCGGCGAAGTCGGAGCAGAGGAAGGTGTCGGCGATGTAGTTGGCGCGGAGTCGGTGGAAGTTGCTGCCGGCCGACTCGACGCGGCGGAAGAGCTCGGAGTCGGAGAGCAGGCCCGCCATGGGTCGGCCGTCGGACCACCGGGCCTGCTGCCAGGTCGGGCCCGTCGGGTCGTGAGGGAGGCCGTAGATCAGCGCGAGCACCGGGTCGGTGTACATCCACTCGGCGGTGACGACCTCGGTGTAGGGGCGGTCCTCGACGACGATGCGCTCGACGAGCGTGAGTGGTGACTCGGTGGTCGCCCGGTGGATGCGAGCGACGGAGGTGCCCGAGAGAGCCCCAATCGCGGGCAGCTGGTCGAGCACGTCGGTGCGCAGGAGGAGCTGCTCGGCGTGCAGATCGCGCACGGTCTCACCGAAGCGCGGGTCGGCGAGCCAGGTGTCGACCAAGGCCTCGAGGGCTGCGGGGTCGGCATCGACCTGGAGCAGCTCCTCGGGAGTGGGACGCACACCCCGAATCGCCATCGAGGCGCGCAGGGCGTGCTCGGTCGGCGTGAGGAATGCCATCTCGACGGGGCTGGTCTGCTCGGTCGAGCGTCCGGACGGGGTGCCGTCGTCGGGCGCGTCGCAGCCGAGGGCAAGCAGCAGCAGGCAGACTGGCGGGGAGGACCTCACGCCTGCTCCTTAACGCTCTGCGAGCCGGGGCCGTGCTACGGTCCGCGACATGGCCGATCCGAGACCCGACCCCTACGATGTGCTGGGCATCCCACGCGATGCCGATGCCGCGGCGATCAAGGCCGCGTGGCGAAAGGCCGCCCGGCTGCATCACCCCGACCGAGGCGGAGACATCGGGGCCTTCACGAGCGCTCAGGGCGCGTGGGAGCTGCTCGCGGATCCGCTGCGCCGTCGCTTCTTCGACCGGTTCGGTCAGGATCCGCACACACTCGGACTCGAGGGGGCTGCGATTCAGCAGGCGCTGCGTGCCCGTCTCGCCGGGGAGCCGCGCGAGGAGATCAAGCGGCCTCCACGCGCTGAGTGTGACGTGTGCGAGGGCACGGGAATCCGGCCGTCGGGTCGCTCCTGCACGGCCTGCGATCCGAACGCCCGCTCACAGCCCTCCGGGGGGCCTGACTGGGATCCGACGGTCTCGGCCGGGCGTCGCGTCCGGGTGGGCAAGCGGGCGGCGCCGAAGCCTGCCCCCACGTTCTTCGCGCGCTCGGATGCGGAGGCCCCTCGTCCTGAGCCGAAGCCTGTCCGTCCTCAGCACAAGCGCTTCAGGCTTCGAAAGAAGGACGAGGGCTAGCCGCGGAAGCCGGTCACGGCGATGCCGGGCAGGGAGAGCCAGCTCGGCGAGCGTTCGAACTTCACGAGGCGACGGCCCAGCTCGAGGTTGGTCGTGTGGTCGGCGAACCAGACCGGCTTGGGGCTCGTGATGAACGGGGCGCGCACGACCGACTTCTGCGGGTGGTCGACCAGCAGGCCGTTGTGGACCACGCCCTGGCCGGACTCGACATCGTCGAGCGGGTGACCAGGGAAGGCACCCCAGGTGGCGTTCACTAGGGCGTAGTTCAGGCCACTCCAGCAGTTGATGGCGATGCCGCCATAGCGAAGGTCAGCGATGGCCTGGTCGAACTGGTCGCTGACGGTGGTCTCGGTCTTCGGGTGGATCAGGACGTTGATCGTCAGCGTGCCCCAGCACAGGTCGTTGGCGTAGGGGACGGCCGCCGCCAGGAACTCGCTCGGGGTGGTCGCCTCCAGCTCGACGAAGCTGAAGATGCCGCACCAGGGCTCGTTGCCGAGGGCATACTCGCCTTCCTGCGGCGTGACTCCCTTCAGGATGGTCCACGGCAGGGCCCCCTCGGGGACCTCACCGAGCGCCTCGTGGTCGGGGTACTTCGCGGTGAAGCGCTCCCAGGTGGCCTGGGCCGTCGGGTAGTACGCCTTGCGGGCGGGCACCGAGGCCAGCTTCTCCTGCACGAGGGCGAGGAAGCGATCCTTGTGCTCCCACCCGGATGCGACGGTGATCAGGCGGGCGCCGTTGCAGTTGAACCCACAGTTGTAGGTGAGCATCGAGGCGACCTGGAGGGCCTGGTAGTCGAGCTCCTTGTCAGACCACGGCCCCGGCACGACCAGCACGGGCGAGACGCAGCCGAGCTCGGACGTGATGTGCTTGTCGAGGCGTGGCGTTCCTGCCTTCTTGCGCTCCTCGCCCTCCTCGCCTGGGCCCCAGATGATGGCGTCGTGTGCGCGATCGGAGCCCGTGATGTGGATGGAGGTGACCTTGTCGTGGTCGGTGAGGTGCTTGCCGACCTCGATGCCGCCGTAGCAGACCTCGAGGAAGCCGGCCTCGACCAGAGGAGCCAGCGCGTCGGCGAAGACCGGGCCGAGCGCCTCGTTCACGGGGTTCATCTTCAGGATGCAGACCTCATCGTCCACTACCAGCTTGTACAGGACATCCATCGGCGGGATGGAGGACTGGTTGCCGGCGCCGAGGACCACCGAGATGCCGCCGTCGCCGGACTGGCCCTGGGCCTTCTCCCGGTAGATGCGGCCCTGGGTGGGCTGCTCACCGGGCTCGATCCAGATGTCGCAGGTGACGCCGGTGAACATGGCCTTGTCGATCAGCGACTGGGGGAAGACGCGGGCGACCCACTGGCCGTCGGGGCGCTGCCACGTCTTCGGCAGCGTGGGCTGGCCACCGGCCTCGAGGGCCTCGGCGAACAGCCGCAGGTTGCGCATCACAGCCAGGGTGCCGGCCAGGAACTCCTCGCCGTGGCCCTTGCTCCCGGGCGCGTAGCCCTTGATCAGGCGCGCGACCTCACCCCAACGCTCGGCCTGGGCGACGGTGGTGTCGAGACAGCGCCGCAGCAGCGCGGCCCGCTCGGTGGTCGATGTGTCGACCCAGCGCCCGCGGCCGTCGGAGAGGCGCGCGAGCATCCGCTCCAGCTCGTCGATCGACGTGGGCTCCATGGGGGCGGGTGGGCTCGGGAATGGCGACATCAGACCTCCGAGATTCGCCTCTACTGTGTCGTCCGCGTCGTGTCGCGAAGCTGATTGCTCGGATCGTGACGTAGGACTGGCGCACCCGCCTCGTGGCTCCGGCGGCGACCTCGACGTGTGGAACAGTGGCGCGTGGAGTGGTGCTGGTGCATGCTGCAGCATGCGCCCACTTCGACTCGCCCTGGCGACCTGTCTCCTTTGGACCCTGGCCTGCACGGCCAGCCCCTGGACGGAAGAGCCCGTGCTGACGCCCGCCGAGCCGGAGCCGGTGGTGGACACCGCCGTCGAGGGCGCTGCAGACGGTCTGGCGGATGCCGAGGACCAGGCCGATTCCGACACGGACGCGGTCACGGAGGCTCCGGGGACCGAGGAGGCGGCCAGCGAGACACCCACGTCGCGATCGCCGCGGCGGCGCCGGGTGCGCCGGCGGAAGCCTCGGGCTGGCCAGGCCAAGGGCGGAGGGGGTGCGCCGCCTGAAGGAGCACGCGAGGGTGGGGCTGCTGCTGCGCCATCGCCCGAGGGCGTGCCGGCTGCGGGTGGCGAAGAGGGGCTCTCGGGCGAGTCGGACGGGGCCGCTCCTGCGGAGGCCGCCGACCCGGCGCCGTCACCGGCTCCCTCGTCGGGCGCCGAGAAGGCACCTGGCCCCAAGCCGGCGGGCATCACCAAGACCGGCACCCGAACCTGGACGGTCACGAAGTCGCTCTTCCAGCGCTGGAAGGACGATCCCTACAAGCTGGGGCACATCAAGGAGAAGGGTGAAGGATGGGAGGTTCGCATGGTCCGCCAGCGGCATGCGTACCACCTCGGTGTTCGCGGCAAGGACGTCGTGCTCACGGTGAACGGGCGCAAGCTCGACACGAACGCCCAGCTGATGTCGGCCTACGTCGCGCTGCAGTTCAAGAAGAAGTTCGACGTGGAGATCGTGCGAAACGGCAAGGTGCGGGTGCACCACTACGAGGTCGTGTCCGACTGAGGCGCTGCAGGGCGCGTCAGGGCAGCGGGCCCGTGCCACCCGTCGCCAGCTCGCGGATGCGGGCCTCGAGGGCCTCGACCTGTGCCTGAGCGTCCGTGAGGCGACTCTCCACCTCGACCTGCCGCATCAGCGTGCCACGGTGGCGGGCGGCCTCGGCCTCGCGCTCGCGTCGCGCCGCGTCGCGCTCCCCGCGAACCTCGACCAGCCTGCTCCGGGCCTCGGCAAGGTCAGCCGCTGCGGCGGCTGCGGCCATCTCTGCCGCGGCACGCGCCTCGTCGGCCCTCGCGCGCTCGACCTCGGCCTGTGCGGCCTGCCGATCGGCATCGGCGGCCTGCTCGAGTGCGTCCTGGCGATCCTGTCGGGCGCGCTCGGTCTCGGTCCGGGCCCATGCGGTGACCTCCTCGAGCTTCACGCGGGCCTCGGTGGCGTGTGCGGCCGCCTCGCGGGACGACTGGGCGGCCTCTTCGGCGCCCTTCGCCGCCTCACCCGCACCCCGAGCGGCGAACTCAGCCCGTCGCTCGGCGGCGGCAGCCTGGGCCTCGGCGTCCGTGCGGCGCTCCTCGAGGCGCGAGACGTCGGCCTCGAGCTCGTCTTTCACGCTGGACAGCCAGGCCGTCGACACGCCGAAGGCCAGGAGCATCATCGACAGCACGGCGCCCGTGGCGACCGGGCCGGGGTGGCGTCGGCCGAAGAGCCAGGCCGCGAGCCCGGGGTTGCGGCCGTCGAGGGAGGTGCGGTTGTAGGTGCGCCAGGCCTCGAGGTCTGCCGCCAGTGCGGCGGCTGTCGGATAGCGATCACCGGGGGCTCGCGCCATCGCGCGCTCGACGATGCGCAGCAGGCGGGGTGGAGTCCGGGGGGCCAGCTCAGCCAGGTGTCGGGGGGCGCCCTCTCGGGCCCGCTTCACGATGGTCAGGGCGTCCGGCTTGCTGTTGCCGGGCTCGAGGTAGGGCGCGCGTCCGGCGAGGAGGGTGTAGAGCGTCGCGCCGAGGGCGTAGACATCGCTCTGGCGGGTCGCAGGCTCACCCCGGGCCTGCTCGGGAGCCATGAAGCATGGTGTGCCGACGATGGTGCGACCGCCCTCCTTCATGGCGATGCTGACGGTCTCGGTCGCCTTGGCGCCGACGACCGAGGCGCCCAGTGCGGGGGCCGACAGGCCAAAGTCCGCGACGAGTGCGCGCCCCGAGACCGGCATCACCAGGATGTTCGCGGGCTTGATGTCGCGGTGGACCACGCCGACGCGGTGGGCCGCCTCGGCCCCGCGGCATGCCTCGGCTGCTAGCCGGACCGCCTCGTGCAGATCGTCGGGAGGGTCCTCGTGCAGGGAGCGTCCGACCACCAGGCGCTCCTGGCCGCTGTCGTCCGCCCGGTACTCGGCGCACAGGAGCATCTCGATGAAGTGTAGGCCGGAGGGGGTATCTTCCCCGACGTTCCGGATCAGCACCACGTGATCGCTGATGATGCCCGAGGCCGCTCGGGCCTCCCGCATGACGCTGTCGAGTGCCCGCGAGGTCGGGAGGCGCTCGCCGTGGAAGAGCTTGAGGGCCGTCCACGACTCCAGGCGCGTGTCGAACGCCGTCCAGACCGAGCCCGAGGCGCCAGTGCCGAGCGTGCGACCCAGCCGGTAGTGCCCGATGTGGTCGCCCTCGGTCAGCGCCGGCGTCTCTGCCGGAGGCTCCTCGGCCACCGAGAGCAGCGCGCGAACCTCGGCACGGACCGAGTCGTCTGCGGTGCGGCGCTCCAGGGCGGCCTCGCGCTCGTCGGGCGGCAGGTCCATCAGCTCGTCGAAGAGCTCGTCGACGAAGACCTCCCCCGGGCGATTCAGCACCGAGGGGGGGCCCAGGGAGTCGGCTGGTCCCAGCTTCTGCGGGTCTGGACGCTGACGCTCGCTCACGCGCTGACCCCCTCCTCCTGCAGGCGCGCCATGAGCCACGCCCGGACGAAGCGAACATCGCGGCCCACGGTCGACTTCGGAACATCCATCAAGCGGCTGATCTCGAGCTCGGTCAGTCCGCCGTAGAGCGCATAGCGGGCGACCTTGGCGCGTCGGTGAGAGAAGCGGATGCGGTCGACCTCTCCCTCGGCGAGACGCTCGAGCAGGCGGTCTACCTCGAGGAAGGTGTGCGGAGAGGCCTCGGCCATCAGCGGTGCGTCGTCCAGATCGACGCGGACTCGCGCATCGGGACGCTTCTGTGACCGGCGTCGGCGTGCGTGGTCGACCAGCTCACGTCGCATGTTGGTCACGGCGAGGGCGATCACCGACCGTGGATCGGCGAGGGTGGTGTCGCGCAGATCACCCCGGAGCAGCCGCTCGTAGGCACGGTTGACGAGCTCGCAGGACTCGAGGGTGTGGTCGTAGGGCTCGTTGCGGAGCAGGCGCCGCGCCGTCTGGCGCAGCTCGTCGTAAACATCACGGAGATCGTCGGACATCAGCTTCCCTCGACCGGTCTGCCCCGTACAGCGTAGACCACGCGCAGCCGACCCAGGCGAACTGCACGGCGTCGCTGCTTCCTCGATCTCGTAGCTTCGCAGCAGATCGAACGCCACGATGGACAGAAGAGTGGATCGGGTCGATGACCGGGCGAATGGGGCCCGCGACGGGGTATCCTCGGGCCGGGAGGCCTCTTGGTTCGCTGCTCTCCGGTCTTGATCTGGGTCGCACTCGTCGGCTGCGACAACGACGTCACGCCCTTCTGGGTCGAGGGTCCGGGGAGCTACGGCGCGGATGGTGCCGATGGCTCGCTCGGCTCGTCGGGCACGTGCGCGGATCCGTCCGGATGCTGAGCCTCTGGGCTGGCTTCTGGGTCCTGCAGGCCTGCGCACCGGAGCCCGAGACGGTGCAGCCGCCGGTCGAGCCCACCGTGGATGCCGTCGCGCTCGCGCGGCGCACGTCGCTGGCGCTGACCGGGGCACCGCCGAGCGTCGAGGCCCTCGCCGGGATCCGCTCTGGTGATCCGCTCGCCGACTGGATCGAGGTCTGGCTCGCCAGCGAGGCCTTCGCCGACACGACCGTCGAGCTGCACCTTCGTGATCTGGGCCTGCCGGATGATCTCCAGCGACCGCTCCCGTCGGTCGGTCCCCTGGAGGGCAGCCCGAGCGGTGCGCTGCTGGCGTCTCTGCAGCAGTCGCCGGGCGAGAGGATCCGCCACATCGTCACCGAGGACCTCGCCTGGTCCACGCTGCTGGAGGGCGACACCGTCTGGGTCGATGCGGTCCTCGCCGAGGTCTACGGCCTCGAACATGCGGCGGGAGGACAGGTCTGGCAGCGCGCGCGCTGGCCGGATGGTCGTCCTCACGGGGGCCTGCTCGGCGACAGCGCGCTGCACCAGGCCCTCGGCGGGTCGAGCGTGCACCGGGCGGCCGTGCTGGCGCGGTTCTTGGTCTGCGACAGCCTGGAGGGTGAGCACGACGGCTCGGAGACGGCCTGCGCGCGCTGCCACGCCACGCTCGATCCGCTGGCGTCATTGCTCGAGCCGCTCCAGCCACCCACCCCGGCGGACATCGCCGAGGCGCACGCCAGCGGCTGCCCGACCGTGGCGCCGTGCTACCCCCTCGGGCAGCTCGGAGAGCCCGTCGAGGGGCTGTGGTACGGCGAGGAGGCGCGCGACCTCGCCGAGCTGGCACAGGCCGCTCGGGCCGACCCACGACTCGGGCGCTGCGTGGCCCAGCGCACCTGGCACGACCTGGTGGGCCGAGCGCCGACGGATGCGGAGCTGCGGGAGGTCACGGCGGCGCTCGAGGACCAGGGCGGGTCGCTGCGGGCGCTGGCCAGGGAGATCGTCACCCAGCCGGCCTTTGCGACCGAGCCGCCCATGACGCTGGAGCGGCCCCGGGTGGCGCGCGCGCTCGAGGCCCTGACGGGCTTCCGCTGGGAGGTCTCCGGAGGTGACGACTGGGGGCGCGCCGACGCGGCGACCAGCCGCCAGTGGGGGGCCGGTGATGTGACCGAGGGCCCGTCGGCGGCGTGGTTCGGGGCACGGGCGGCAGAGCAGGCGGCCGGCTACGCCGTCGACCAGGCGCTCGCCGACGCGTCCAGCTCCGTCCTCTTCCCAGACGGACTTCCCACCGAGCCGACGGACGCCGCGCTGGGCCACCTGCACCAGGTCATCCTCTCCGAGGAGGCGGACCTGGTACCCGCCCGTGCTCTCTGGAGCGCCGTAGAGGCCGAGGCGGGCAGTGAGGAGGCCTGGCGGGCGGTGGTCGCGGCGCTGCTGCAGGAGCTCACCGAGCGGTGAGCGGGTGCGTCAGGGAACGCGGCAGCCCGTGAGCTCGGGCTGGCTCGTGACGGGGGTGTCGCCTGCGTGCTCGCCGCGCTTGATGCCGTGGGGGTCGTTGCCCCAGGCGACGCAGTCCATGAGGGCTCCGGAGCCATCGTAGATGCGCAGCGCCCATGTGAGCGCGCCGCGTGCGTCGTGGTCACCGCAGACGAAGCGGGTGGACGCGCCGGGAACGAAGGAGCCGGCGCCTGTCCAGAGGTCCTCGAGGAAGTCGGCGTCGTCGGACGGGGCGACGCTCTCCAGGGGGTGCTCCTCGCTGCGCCCGTCGGGCGTGTCGGTCTCCCACACGTTGATGCGGGCCGTGCCGATGGGGCCGTCCGTCGTGCCCTGCACGAGCCAGTCCGCGCCCAGGCAGCCCGCAGACCAGGTGGTGATGGCGAGCGTGGTGCCCAGGTCGGGATTGGTCCAGGAGGTGTCCGTCGAGGCCGAGCCCGTGTCGCCCGTGTGCGTGGTCCCGCTGTCTGCGTCCGCGTCCGCATCGGTGTCTGTGTCTGCATCCGCGTCCGCGTCTGCGTCTGCGTCTGCGTCAGTGTCTGCGTCTGCGTCGGTGTCGGTGTCGGTGTCCGCTGCGGACGTAGGTGTCGAGGGCGCGGTCACCGTGGGCAGGTCGAGCGGGTAGCACAGCTCGTCGTCGGCCAGCCCGTAGCCCTCAGGGCAGACGAGGCGGGTACAGGACACCAGCAGGATCGGGAGCACCACGCGCATGGACCGAGGGTATCGCGCTGCGGGGACAGCGACCCCGACGACACGCGTCGCTCGCGTCGCGTAGCATGGCGCCTCACTTCGAGCTGAGGCGCACGTGGGTCTGCCGCATCCTCTCCACGGTCCGGCCGTCTGGGTCCGCATCGTCCTGCTGTGCGGGCTCGTGGCCTGCAGTGCGCGCTCGCCAGCTTCTTCACCTCCTGCCGAGGTTCCCGTGGCCCACGCTGATCCCGTCCTGACCCAGCTGACCGAGACGCGCTTCTTCACCCGCGGACGGCCGAAGTCCATCACGCCGACCGAGGAGGGCGTGCTGTTCCTGCGCTCGGCCGCGCGCTCCGCTGTCCAGGACCTCTACGCCTTCGACATCGCGACCGGCGAGACCCGGTCTGTGCTGACGGCGGAGGACCTGCTCGAGGGAGACACCGAGACCCTCTCGGCCGAGGAGAAGGCCCGCCGTGAGCGCCTGCGACAGGACGCGAGAGGCATCGCCCGCTTCGCGCTCTCCGAGGACCACCGGCGCCTGCTGGTGCCGCTCTCGGGGTCGCTGTTCGTCGTCGACCGTGCCTCGGGAGCGGTGAGCGAGCTGCCCGAGTCCGGTGGCTACCCGATCGACCCACACTGGTCGCCCGATGGAGCGAGGATTGCCGTGGTGCGGGGTCGCGACCTGTACGTGATCGACGTCGATGCGGGCAGCCAGTCGCGCCTCACCACCTCCGACAGCGACACGGTCTCCTGGGGGGCGTCCGAGTTCGTGGCCCAGGAGGAGATGAAGCGGATGCGCGGCAACTGGTGGTCGCCGGACAGCACGCGGCTCGTCGTGCAGTGGACGGACACGGCGGATGTGGCGGTCTGGCACACCTACGACCCGACCCGTCCCGATGCGGCGCCGCAGGCCTGGCGGTATCCGGCGCCGGGCATGCCGAATGCCGACGTGCGGCTCGCCATCCTGCAGGCCGATGGCAGTGGTGAGCCGCTGTGGATCGACTGGGACCGCGCCCGCTACCCCTACCTGGCGACCGTGCGGTGGCCCGAGCAGGGGCCGCTGACGCTGCTGGTCCAAGACCGGGCGCAGCAGGAGGAGGTGCTGCTCGCCGTCGATGCCGACACGGGGGCCACCCGAGTGCTCCACACGGAGCGTGACGAGGCGTGGCTCAACCTGGACCAGAGCGTGCCGCGGTGGCTGGACGACGGCTCGGGCTTCCTGTGGTCTTCCGAGCGAGAGGGGGCCTTCGCACTGGAGCTCAGGGGAGCAGACGGCACGCTCGTGCGAACCCTGACGACGGCGGCGCATGGCTATCGTCGGCTGGTGCACCTCGAGGAGGGTCGGGCCTGGTTCGCGGGCGGCCCAGAGCCCACCGAGACCCACCTCTTCCAGGTCGAGCTCGACACGGGCGTCGTCTCGCAGGTCACCGAGGAGCGGGGCCTGCACGGGCTCGTCACCGGTCAGGGCACAGACGTGCGGGTCCAGACCTTCACCGGTCCCGACGGCAGTCTCTCGTGGACGGTCCTCCGGGACGGCGAGGTGGCGGGCACGCTCCCGAGCGTGGCCGAGGTGCCCGAGGCGTGGCCGAACCTGAGCTACGCCACGGTGGGTGAGCGTGACTACCGCGCCGTGGTCATCCGTCCGCAGGACTGGAGCCCAGACCGGCAGTATCCTGTGCTGCTTCACGTCTACGGTGGGCCACATGCCAAGATGGTGACCGCCGATCCGTACCGCTACGTTCGGAGCCAGTGGTACGCCGACCAGGGATTTGTGGTCGTGAGCCTGGATGGGCGAGGCACGCCCGATCGGGGTCGGGACTGGGAGCGGGTGGTGCGTGGTGACCTCGTCACCGTGCCGCTGCAGGACCAGATCGACGGCCTACGGGCGGTCGTGGAGGAGAACGCGGACCTCGACCTGTCTCGCGTCGGGGTCTTTGGTTGGTCCTTCGGGGGCTACCTCTCGGCGCACGCCGTGCTCCAGCGCCCGGACGTCTTCCACGCTGGCGTCGCGGGCGCGCCCGTGGCGGACTGGGCCGACTACGACACCCACTACACCGAGCGGTACATGGGCCTCCCCGCGGAGAACCCCGACGGGTATGCGCATGCCTCTGCGCTGACGCATGCCGCCGCGCTCCGTCGGCCGCTGATGATCCTGCACGGCACCGACGACGACAACGTGTACTTCGCCCATGCCGTGAAGCTCTCGGATGCCTTGTTCCGGCAGGGGCGTCCCCACGCCTTCCTGCCGCTCACCGGGTACACCCACATGGTCGCCGACCCGGCCGTCGCGACGCGCCTTCAGGAGCGAATCATCGGGTTCCTCCAGGAGGGCATCACGCGCTGACTGCGGCCTGGGTGCGTCGCCAGATCAGCAGTGCGCCGAGCGCCAGCGCGGGGTCGAGGACGGCGAAGACCGCCAGGGGCACCCAGGGGACGGTGCCGGAGGCCACGGTGGGAATCAGGATCAGCGGCAGGAGCAGCCGGTCGACCACCGTACCGAGCGCGAAGGAGTCAGCGCCGGTGCGGCCCCCCATCACGTAGAACCAGCCGATGAAGAGCACCGCCATTCCGAGGAGGTTGGCGAAGCCAGCCGAGGCGGGCTCCAGCTCGGTGAAGAAGGCGACCTCGAGCAGGGCGTGTGGTGCGAGGTAGATCGCCGTGCCCGTGACCATGTACAGGATGCCATTGGCGACGGTGTACCGACAGACGGGCGAGAGGACCTCCGGGCGTGCCCAGAGTGAGGACCAGAACGACAACATCACCTCCGGAAGCGACCATACCCTGGGCTGCCTTGCGGTGGCCCTGCGGGGTCGAGCCGTGGTACCGGACGACGCCATGCGCTCACCCAAGCACCTGCTGAAGGACCTCCTCAGCGTCTCACGAGACGACGATGCGGTCCTGCGTGCCATCGAGCAGGTCTTCGTCGACCAGATCGCGTTCCCGATTCAGGGGCAGGTGGTCGGGGCGCCCGTGACCGTGCTCGGGGTGAGCTACGACGGCGACCATCGCCACGGGCTCCAGGCGACCGTCCGTCGAGGGGGTCGGGTGTGGTCCGTCGCGCTCGTCGACGTCGGGCTGCCCGACGAGCATGCGGCCGCCTGCCTCGGGGCGTACCGTACCTGGCTCGGGCTGCCGCTCGATCCGGACCCCGTCACTGAGGAGGCCGAGCTCTCGAACCTCGTCGTCCTCTCGGTGCGTCAGCGCTCGGCGAGCTGTCGCTACCTCGGGGCCTCGCGTGAGGTCACGCTCCGCACGGCGGAGCTGCATGGGGTGGTGCCGGGAGAGGTCCTCACCGTGCGCATCCGCAAGAGCTGGGTCCAAGAAGGGAGTCCCTACGTCTCGGGTCGCATCGAGGCGCGCCGGGTCGACATCGATGGCCTGGAGCTCCAGAAGCTCGGGCTGGAGCCCGCTGGAGTCTGGGACCCCCGCGACGTCTGGGATGCCGACTTTCCGCCTGACGAGTGGGCCCGCGCCCAGCTCAAGCGCGGCCGGCGAGCCCGCTTCAAGCTGGAGGAGGTGCGGCCGCGCCTCGCGGGCGCCCACTTCGAAGACCCTGTCCTCGAGGCGGCGGAGCTCGAGACAGGCGGCCAACCCAACGAGGCACGTCGGCTGCGCCAGGACACCCTGCACGTCGAGCTGCGCTGCCTCGCGGCGCATGCCCAGCTCGGGCGGACGCTGATGGAGATCGACACGGTCACCGCGGGCCGTCACTACGAGATCGGCAGCTGCATCGGGCGCTTGTCGCTTCCTGCAGACTTCAACGGTGTACTCCCCTGGGTTCTTCCATCGAATCGGCCCTTCCTGCGCTGCCTGCATGGGTGGGGGCTGTCGCTCTGGAGGCAGGGGCGGAACGAGGCCGCGATGGCGGTCTTCAGCGAGCTGATGTTGGTGAACCCGGCCGACCCTCAGGGAGTCCGTCACCTGCTGCCGACGCTCGAGGCCGGAGAGCGCTGGGACGGCCGCTAGAGAGCGGTCTGCGAGAGGCTCGGGAGCGGGTTCAGCTGCACGGTGCTCTGTCGTGTTACACGTCCCGTCGACCTTTGCGGGACGCAGGGTCGCGCTGGGCTCGTGCATTCGCACACCAGCGCATCCAGCGTGCCCGAAATGTGGCCGGGGACTGCTCTCCCCGGCCGCTGCACGTCAGGAGGACATGATGAGCACGCGCACCATCCTTGCCGTTCGCACGGGCCCAGCGAAGTTCAAGGGTGTGTTCCACGAGCAGGGCGGCGAGCCCTGGGTACTCGGCGACCACCTCCTCTCCCGGATCATCCGAGCGCGCGGCGACCTCGAGAAGGTGGTCGACGAGACCATCTTGAGTGTGCCGTGGGGCTGGGTGAACCTCCCCAGGGCGCACAAGTCTGATCTCAAGAAGAAGCCGAACCGTCGTCTCTTCTCGCAGAACATCCTGCGCAAGCGGGACGAGATCGAGATGGACTGGCTGTACCTCTTCGACGTCGACGAGCGCACGCTCACCATCTCGGCGGTCGATGATGTCGCCGCCTCTGGCCTCGACGCCGAGCCCTACGCCGTCGTGACGTTCAACGAGCGGGGGCGTCCCAGTCCGCGTCAGATCGTTCCGCCGCCTCCGCCATGGCCCAGCGTGCCCGTGGCCGAGGAGTGGGAGGGTGACCTCGACGACCTCGTTCCGCTCCGTCAGCGCGCCGTCGATGTCACCGACGGCTGGTGTGGTCAGGTCGGACTCCCTGCGGAGAACCTCTCGATGCTGGTCGGCGCCGCCTTGTCGTCGGTCATCTCCAAGGCGCTCGGTGCAGAGCACGAGAACGTCTACGTGCCTGCTCCCGCTCGGCAGGGGCAGACCTACTGGTCGGTCCAGCTGTACGACACGACGCTGCACTACCCGTCACCCGCGTGGCGCGATCACCTGCGCCAGACGGGCAGCATGTACAAGGGTGACAGCTTCGAGGTCTGGGCAAGTCCTAAGAACACGGCCACCGTCGACTTCTCGCCGCGGAACATCGTCGCGGGCTACGAGGGCTTCCCGTGGTCCGACGACCTGCCCAGCCAGGAGGCGACCGTCTCGGCCGTGCTCCGTGGCATCGCGGCCGGCCTGTTCCCGCGCTCGGATGTCGACTCCGAGGGGCTGCGCATCTTCCGGTGGATGACGGTCGTCGAGACCGTCGAGGACCCCGACCGTCAGGTCCGGGTGTCGGCACAGAACGAGACCGAGGTCGATTCTGAGGTGCAGAACACGCTTCTCCTGAAGTGGGCCTGGGACATCCTCGACTGGGTGCGGGCGTCGCAGCTCGCCGAGGGCGGTGAGGATGTCGAGTACGACGAGGACGGCGAAGAGGTCGTGTACGTCGACGAGGATGGCGAGGAAGTCGTCGAGGAGTGAGCACGCCGCCTGTGCCGACTAGGGCGTCGCCTCCGTGGCGGCGGGTCGGCGCAGCGTGAAGGTCTCTCCGGGTCCATCGAGCTCGAGCACGAGGTGCTCGAGCACGTCCATTCCCAGCAGTGCGGTGTCTAGCTGCACGCCGAGGACCTGCACCCACTTGAGGTCGACGAGTCCGGGCAGGGTCAGTCGGGCGGCATAGGAGCCGACGACCTGGCTGCCTGTGTCGTGCGGGCCGATGACGCTCTGGAAGGACACCGCTCCAAAGGCAGGGCAGCCGAGCGCCTCGAGGACGGTGGCCGGGATGGCGGAGACCATCGCGCCCGTGTCGATCACGGCGTCGAGGTCGACGTGTCGGGGCTGTGGCCCATCACGGGAGCTGGAGTCGGTGAGGCCGCGGGCCCAGCCATCGGGGGTGCCCACGCGGAGCCGGACCATGCACACGCGGCGCTCGATCCGTCCGCTCAAGCTCGTCACAGAACCACGGTCCGACCCAAGACGCGCAGGACCTCGGGCTCGCGGGAGACGGCGCGTAGGAAGAATGCGCTGCGGTCGAGGGAGCGGGCGGCACCCAGAGTGGCCTCGCCCAGCTCTGGCCAGATGCCGACCAAGCGCTCTCCGTCGAAGACCGCGAACTGGCCCTCGAAGTGCTCAGCGAGCTCGGCTCGCCGGCGCTCGAAGGCACGTGCCTCGACTTCGAACTGTGGCATGCATCCTCCCGTTCCCGGCCCAGTGTATCGAGACGATCCACAGGGATTCAAGTCGAATCGGGCCATGCGTCGGGCCACGACAGCGCTGCCCGCAGCAGGACCAGGTAGCGAAGGCGTGGCACGGTCACCGCGCCGAGGCTGCGGAGGTGGCGGGTGTCCTGCTGGCAGTCGACGAAGTGAACGCCCGAGCGGTGGAGCCGTCGGCACAGGTGCAGCATGGCGATCTTCGAGGCATCGGAGCGCCGGGTGAACATCGACTCCCCAAAGAACGCTCGCCCGAGCGCGAGACCGTAGAGTCCACCGACGAGCGCGCCATCCTCCCAGACCTCGACGCTGTGTGCGGTGCCCGCAGCGTGCAGGGCGCTCCAGGTCTCGACGACAGACTGGGTGATCCATGAGCCCTGCTGGCCGCGGCGTGGTGTGCTGGCACAGGCCTCGATGACCTGCTCGAAGGCCGTGTCGAAGGTCACGTCGAGGAGGCCGCGGCGGTCGAGCTTCTGGAGGTTCTTGGAGGCGCGGAAGGCTCTCGGGACGAGGATCAAGCGGGGCTCGGGCGAGAACCACGGGACCGGATCCTTGCCCTCCCAGGGAAAGATACCCTTCCGATAGGCCTCGAGGATCGTCTCGGGTGTGTAGTCGCCCCCGAGCGCGATCAGGCCCGAGCCATGGGGCTTCAGGCTGCGGGGCTCGACGGGGAACTGGGGCCGTCGACCGTGTGGGATCAAGATCACGGGCACTGCAGACCTACAGGGCGTCCACGAGGTCGGTGCACACCACGAAGGGATTGGCTGCCCCCTGCTCGCGGGCGATGCGCAGCGAGCGGGCTCGAGCGCTGGCCGTGGCGGGGTGGAGCGTGTGCCACTGGCGGTAGAGCGTCAGCTCGTCAGCAGACAGCTCGTGGTCGTAGCGGGCGGCAAAGTAGAGCATCGCCCGGGCCGCGTCGCCCTTGTGGTCGTCGCGGGGCTCGAAGACGGGTGTTCCGCGCTCGCCGTCGCCCATCAGGGAGCCGCCACGCGACCACTCGATGTCGCCGGTGACCTCACCCAGAGGGTGGTTGGCGCGCTGGTTGTTGGAGTCTTCGGCGGTGGGGAAGAGGTGGTGCAGGTCGCACTCCTCCGGAGGGTCCTCCGCGCCCAGGCTGCGCGGCCACGTGTGCTCGGTGCTGAAGCCTGCAGGCACGTTGTCCCAGACCTCGGTGCGGTCGCCGGTGTAGACGCAGGTGACCTCGCGCTGCTCGTCCGCATCGAGGATCACCCAGAGGAAGTCCTTGGCCTGGCTGTAGGAGCTGCACGAGTGGGGCGCCGTCAGCTCGGCCACGGCGCTCCAGACGGCGTCGCCGGCGAGGTCGCGCGTGGGCAGCCAGAAGCCGGCCTCGTCACAGGCGCTGCAGACCGGCAGTCCGTCGTCGCCGAGCACGCCCTCGTCGAACGCCAGGGCGCCGTCGCAGTCGGTGTCGAGGCCATCGCAGCGCTCCGGGGCGCCGGGGTAGCGGAGAGGGTCCGCGTCGTCGCAGTCACCCGAGCAGGTATCGACGCCGTCTTCATCGGCGTCGATGCAGTCGGTCGCGGTGGTTCCGCTCGACGTGCCACCCGGAGAGCCCGTCGGCGCGCTGCTGGTGGTCGGCGTGGAGGCGGCTGTGGCCTGGCCAGAGTCGACGGTGGAGCCACCGCCACATGCGAGGAGGACGAGCACGATCATGGGGAAGACCTATCGTGGCTCACCGGTGGCGTCCGCGACTGCCTGCCCTGGAGAGACGCGGACGCGTGCTTCGGGAGGAGGCAGGCGTGCGACGCATGGAGGGCTAGAGGGTGGCCGCGAGGCGAGTACCTTGGTCGATGGCCCGCTTCGCGTCGAGCTCAGCGGCCTCGTCGGCGCCGCCGATGAGGTGCACCGACAGGCCGGCCGCCTTCAGAGAGTCCTCCAGCTCCCGGTTGGGGACCTGTCCGGCGCAGACGATGACGTGGTCGACCTCGAGCACCTCAGGCACCTCGCCGACGGTCACGTGGAGTCCCTGATCGTCGATCTTGTCGTAGGTCACACCGCTCATCGTGTGCACGCGCAGCTTGCGGAGGCTCGCGCGGTGGATCCATCCGGTGGTCTTGCCGAGCTTCGCGCCGAGCTTGCCCTTGGAGCGCTGGCAGACGACCACCTGCCGCGCGGGCTCGCTCACCTCGGGCTCCTTGAGGGCGCCGCGCTCGTCGTAGGCGCGGTCGACGCCCCAGGTGTCGAGGTAGTGGTCCACGTCCTCGAGCGAGGAGGGGCCGCTGTGGGCGAGGAACTCGGCGACGTCGAAGCCGATGCCTCCTGCACCGATGATCGCCACGCGCTGACCGACCTCGGCGTCACGAGCGAGCACGTCGACGTACGACAGGACCTTGGGGTGGTCGATCCCCGGGATGCTCAGCTGTCGCGGATGCACGCCCGTGGCGAGGATCACCTCGTCGAAGCCGCGCAGGGTGTCGACCTCGGCTCGCGTCTCGAGACGCACGTCAACGCCCGCGAGCTCCAGGCGCCGCCCGAAGTAGCGCAGGGTCTCGTTGAACTCCTCCTTGCCGGGGATGCGCTTGGCCATGTTGAACTGTCCGCCGATGCGATCGGAGGCATCGAAGAGCACGACCTCGTGGCCTCGCTCGGCGGCCGAGCAGGAGGCCGCGAGCCCCGCCGGTCCGGCGCCGACCACCGCCACCCGCTTGGGCGCCGTGGTGGGCTCGAGCACCAGCTCGTCCTCGTGGCAGGCGAAGGGATTCACCAGGCAGCTCGCCCGCTTGTTCTGGAAGACGTGATCGAGGCAGGCCTGGTTGCAGGCGATGCAGGTGTTGATCTCGTCTTCGCGCCCCTCGGCGGCCTTCGTGATCCACTCCGGGTCGGCCAGGAAGGGCCGCGCCATCGACACCATGTCGGCATCACCGCGAGCGAGCACGGCCTCGGCCGTGTCGGGCATGTTGATGCGGTTGGAGGTGATCAGCGGCACCGAGACCGCGTCGCGTAGGCGGGCGGTGATCCAGGTGAAGGCCGCTCGGGGCACCAGGGTGGCGATGGTCGGCACGCGCGCCTCGTGCCAGCCGATGCCGGTGTTGATCATCGACACGCCCGCCCGCTCCAGCTCGGTCGCGAGGTGGACGACCTCCTCCCAGGTGGAGCCGTTGTCGACCAGATCGAGCATCGACAGGCGGAAGACGAGCACGAAGTCCGCCCCGACGGCATCGCGGGTGCGCCGCACGATCTCGAGGGGGAAGCGGATGCGCTGCTCGAAGGGACCGCCCCACTCGTCGTCGCGGTGGTTGGTCTTCGCGGCGATGAACTGGTTGATCAGGTAGCCCTCGGAGCCCATGATCTCGACGCCGTCGTAGCCGGCCTTCTTGGCCATCACGGCGCACTTCACGTAGTCGTTGATCGTGCGCTCGACGCCCCGCCGCGACAGCCCACGGGCCCGGAAGGGGGTGATCGGGGACTTCTGGCCGGTCGGGGCCACGGCGAGGGGGTGGTAGCTGTAGCGCCCGGCGTGCAGGATCTGCATGGCGATGTGGCCGCCCTCTTCGTGCACGGCGTCGGTCACCACCCGGTGCTTGTACGCCTCCCAGCGGTTGGAGAGCCGGCCGGCGAAGGGCTTGACGCCGCCCTCCCATGAGGGACCGAAGCCACCCGTGACGATCAGCCCGACCCGATGACGGGCGCGCACACGGAAGTAGGCGGCCATCTTTGTGAGGGGGCCAAACTGCTCCTCGAGTCCGACGTGCATCGAGCCCATGAGGACGCGGTTGCGCAGGGTGACGTGGGCAACGGGGAGCGGCTCGAGCAGGTGCGGATAGCGGTGGTGCATGCAACCTCCGGCGCGGCCCATAGCCCGGAGGATAGGGGTGCACACCGCACGGTGAGGTGGCGGTGAGGTCGGGGGCCCATGCGCAGTGATCCGAGCGACAGACCGGGCGGCCGTGCGCGCGTCTCGCGTTCGTCGGTGGCGGGCTTGCCGTGATGCTGGTCGCCTTGGTGCTCGCCGCGCTCGGCGCAGAGACCGGCGCAGACACGCTCGAGCGCGAGTGGCAGTCGCTGATGCTGCTTCGGGCCGATCCGTCGCGCTACCGCATCGTCGAGCAGCCGCTCACGCTCTCGGAGGGGCCGCTCTCGGTGACGATTCCCGAGAACGCGGTCCTCGTACCGATCTTCAGTGGTCACACGGTCAACGAGCGCTCGGCGAAGCGCAGCCTCAAGCAGCAGGCCTGGGAAGACGGGCGCGCCACACCGGCGCCCATGGAGCGCGGCAGCAAGCGCTTCGTCGGGTTCTCCTTTGCGGAGACCGAGGCCTCGGTCACGGTGTCCTGGGTCGAGCGGGCCGATCACGTGATCTTCGCCAACCACCGCGTGCTCAAGCTCGGAGAGCCCCGCGAGGCTCTGGAGTCGGTGGCGCGAGGGGAGCCGTGGACGACCACCGCCCAAGAGGGCCTCGTGCTCTCGGTCGATCCGCAGGTGGAGGCGCTCTTCCTCGGGCCGGATCAAGACAGCGATCCCTTCGAGGTCGTGGTCTACGGCGACAAGGTCCGCCAGTCGGCGCGCCAGCGCGCAGCGCAGCTCGTGGAGCGACGGCTGGCCGTCATGGCGCGTGCCGGGCTCGACGCCGGGCGATGGATCGCCTCGGATCGGGTCGCCGTGTCACGCGGACTGGTGGGGGCGAGCGGCGAGCACGGCCTCCTCGACCTGCACGTCGACACCAACCTCGGCAGCCTGGCGGACGATGCCCGCAACCAGCCGACCGACATCGACTGGCTCACGGCCCTCCGCGACGAGACCGGCGCGAGCGACAGCCGCCGCCGTGTGCTCGTCGCGGCCCTCGACGGCGACGCCAAGGGGCGGATCATCGCTGACCGCATCGTCGGGGTGCCGTTCCCGCCCGAGGATCCTGCCGACCCGCTCTCGCCTCCCGTCGCGCCCGTGCGGCTGACGGTCGCGGATGCCTTCGTCGACGTCCTGGCGGTGCCGAGAGCGGCCGACATCGAGGTCGAGCTCCATGCGCGGCTGAAGCTGACGGCGGTCGGCGGCTCGCGTCAGTGGTTCGAGCTCAACATCCCGCGAGCGGGCAGTCCCCGCGCCTTCGAGGTGCGCTCCATCGAGCGGCTCGACGGCACCCCGTTGCTCGCCGAGACCCCGCTGGTGCTGCACGATCCGGTGCTCACCTCGCGGCCCGAGCCCGAGCCCGAGCCCGATGACGACGAGGAGGAGGACGAGCGCGAGCCGGGGGAGGATCCGGGCCCGAAGGCACCGCCACCGCGCGACCCGTACCTCGAGCGCCCCGAGTCTCGGGTGTCCGTCGTGCTCCCCGAGCCCCTCGCGGCGGGTGAGTCGGTGGTGCTCGACGTCACGTGGCGGGACGTCTGGCCGTGGGCGCAGGTGCTCCTCGGGGGCCTGATGAGTGCCGGTGAGGGCTCGGGGCTGCAGGGCTTCTTGCCGCGCCTGGAGGGGGCTCCGACGGGCAACCCGTCGACCTTCCGGGTGAGGGTGCGGACGCCTGCGCGCACGCGGATGCGGGTCGCCGTCTCTGGGGAGACCACCCGCCAGTGGGTGCACGATGAGTGGAACATCACCGAGGCCGCGGCGACCGACCATCCGGTGCCCTTCGCGAACATCGCGATGTCGCGGTTCACGGTCCACGATGAGCCCGCCCAGGAGGGATTCCCGGCGATCCGCACGCGCATCCTGGGCAGCGGTGGCCCGATGTTCGCGGCCGAGACCCGCCGGCTGATCGGCTTCTACGAGGGATACCTGCCGCGCTACCCCTTCCCTGAGCACGAGGTCTTTCAGGCGCCGTCGAAGGTCAATGGGTACGTCTGGATCGCTGCTCACGAGATGACCCAGGTGATGACGGCCATCACCACGGGGATGATGGGCTCGGCCTCGCTGGGGCGCGGAGGCAACGTCGCGAACCGGGTGTTTGCTCACGAGCTGGCCCACCAGTGGTGGGGGCACCTCGTGCGGCCCGCCCACATGGACGACTTCTGGCTCGCCGAGACCTTCGCCGAGTCCTTTGCCTGCATGTACATGGAGGCGGCCTTCGACGGGTGTCGTGAGCTGATGGCCCGCAAGCGGGAGGGCTGGGAGCGGTGGGAGGCGCCCGCCGTGCCGCGGCTCTCGCTCACCGACGCCTACAGCTCGGTCCACCAGCCGGCGATCGTCTACGACTACGGGCCGCTCGTGTTCCAGCAGATGCTGCGTCCTCGCCTCGGCCACCTGGGCTACCACGCGGCCCTCGACGTGCTGATGCAGGACAAGGCCCACGACGCGGTCACCACCGAGCAGCTGCAGGACTTCTTCGCTCGAGCCACGAAGACCGAGCTGAGCGACTTCTTCGACTTCTGGGTCTACGGCGGCTTCGTGCCGGAGCAGGTCACGCTCGACTGGCGCCAGGAGGGCGAGACCTTCGTCGCCGAGGTGACCTCCGACGTGCCCTTCGGCACCTTCGACGTACCGGTGGTCCTCGACGACGAGTCCGAGGTCTGGGTGGTCGTCCGCGACGGGCGAGGCCGGGTGGAGCTTCCCGAGACGCGACCGTCGACGGTCCAGCTCGACCCCCACGGCCTGATCCTCACCCGCAAGCGGGTGGTTCGAGGCCCCTAGACGGACTGTCGCGCTGCGGTTCGCCTGGGTTAAGCCGCCCTCCCCAGGAGGTCCCCGTGCTCGACCAGTGGCCAAGTCCCGCCCGCGACGTGCTGGAGGCGACCCTCGCGGGGGCGCAGCCTGGTGATCTGGCGGTCTTCGACGCCGACAACACGCTGTGGTTCGACGACATCACCGAGTCCCTCTGCGCATGGCTGGAGCACACCGGGGCGCTCACGCTGGAGGGGCTGGCTCCGGCGCTGCGTCCGCTGCCCTTCCGCCCGGAGGAGTCGCTCTGGTCCTACTACCGGCGCCTGTGTGAGCTCGAGACGGGCGTGGGCTACCTCTGGGTGGTCCAGGTGTTCTCCGGCTTCACCATCCGCGAGCTCCGCGACGCCGTCCGGGCGATGCTCGCCAGTGGAGTGCCGGTTCCCACCTCGGAGCTTGTTGGGGGGGTGCGCACGCCGGCGACCGTCGGTCTGCCCCGTCCCTTCCAGCGCATGCGTGAGCTCGTCGCCGCCCTGCAGGTGCGGGGCGTGGAGTGCTGGATCGTCAGTGCCTCGCCGGAGGAGCTGGTGCGCCTCCTGGCCTGCGACCCCGTGCACGGGATGGGCTTCGACCCGGATCGCGTGTGTGGCGTCAACCTGCTCCTCGAGGGTGACGACGGGCCAGACTGGGGCGCACGGGCACGCGCCGAGGGGCGCTCTCCCTGGACCACCGACGCCTGGCTCGACCGCCGGCTCACCCTGCACCCCATCGCGCCGATGACCTGGTACGAGGGCAAGGTGGCGGGTGTGCGGACGTGGATCGATCCGACACGGCGGCTGCTGCTCGCGGCCGGAGACAGCCCGAGCGACATCCCGATGCAGCTCTTGGTCGACCCCGAGCGGGGCACCCGACTGCGCATTCGATGCGGAGCGGGAGCGGACGCACGCACCCAAGCTGCGCTGCGGGCTCGTGAGGGGACAGACGCCGAGCAGGGCTGGCTGGTGGTCGCACCGGAGGACCTCGCGCCCGTCGCATGACACGGCGATCGGGTTCGCGTATCCTCTGCCAAACCTGACCTCTGGAGGCCGCCGTGGCCCGCGTTCTCACCTTGATTCTGACGACGACTCTGATGGCCTCGCCCGCTCTGGCCAAGAAGGGGAAGGGCAAGAAGGGCGGAGGCCGAGACCTCACCATGGAGGCGGGCACCGTGCAGCTTGGAGGCAGCGGGACGATCGACATCTTCGCCGCCGGCGGCAGCACCTCCGTCGGGGTGAATCTCAGCCCCAGCGCTGGCTACTTCGTCGCCGACAGCCTCGAGATCTTCGGTGGGGTGGACCTCGGCGTGGCCGGAGGCCTGTCGTCATGGGGTCTCGAGGCCGGAGGCAAGTACTTCATCGACGTGAAGCCGAACTGGATCTATGCCGGCCTGGGCCTGGGGTATGGCGCTGTGACCGTCCCGGGCGTCAATGCCTCGGTGAACGCCTTCACCCTCTCGCCGCAGGGTGGGCTCCTCCTGCCGCTGGGGAAGAACGTCGGCCTGGATGTCGGCACCCGCATCGACATCGCGATGAGTGGGGGGAGCACCTCGATCGCGGTCCCGCTTGGCTTCCTGGGCGTGCAGGCCTTCTTCGACTGAGGTCGCCCGCTCCAGCCATGGCTGCCGGGTGCGCTAGGCCTCGGCCGTCGGGGTGTCGTGTGATGTGGGGGGGCTCCAAGTCGCCCACACCACACCGCAGAGGAGGATGGCGCCACCCAGCACCGCCTCGGGGCCGGGCAGCTCTCCCAGGAAGAGTGCGGCCAGCAGGGTGGCGCCGACCGGCTCCAGCAGCGCGACCATGGCGATTGTCGCTGCTGGCAGGAAGCGCACGGCGTAGGCGAAGCCTTGGTGACCAATCAGCTGTGGGCCGAGGATCGCGAGCCCAAGGAGGAGCCAGGTCCACGGCGGGAAGCCGACCATTCCCACGCCGGTGAGAGCGGCGGCTGGCCAGAGGAGCGCCGCGGCCGAGGCGCAGGCGAGGCACATCCACGCGACCGTGCCCACCCGCTCGCGAACGTCGCGCCCGATCACGAAGTAGCCGGCCCACATCATGGCAGCGACGGCAGCGAGTGCGTCGCCCGTCCAGCCTCCACCGCTGCCACCGCCCCCTGACAGGACGGCCACGCCGACGATGGCGACCGCGGTGCCCAGCCAGAAGCGCCGAGGCGGTGCGCGTCCGAGCAGGGCCTCGACGATGCCGGTCCACACGGGGACGGTCGACACCATCACCGTGGAGCGGAGGACCGTCGTGTGGTCGAGCGAGGCGAACCAGAGCCAGAAGTGCAGCCCGAGGAAGGCACCAGCGACGCCGATCTTGAGCAGGTCCCGCCGGTCGAGACGAGCCAGCTCCGAGCGCGCGGCCGGGAGCAGGAGGAGCGACGCGCCCAGGGTGCGCCACGCGGCGATCGCCAGGGCGTCGGCGTCGATGCCGCGGACGATCACCGCCGAGCTGGAGATGCCGAGTACGGCGCCCGCGAGGACGATCACCACCCACCGGCGGGTCGCTGCAGGGACCTCTGCGGCGAAGCCGTGCGCCACCGTCACACCTCAGCCCGGCAGGACGTTGCAGGAGGCGCGAGCGACGGCGGGGTCGCTGGCGCGCTCCGGGGCGCTACAGGGGCAGCGCCTGGTTGAACTCGTTGCTGCCCCAGCACTCGATGCGCCCGGCCGTCGAGATGGCACAGCCGTGCTCGAAGCCGGTCGAGAGCTGCTCGAACTGCCCAGCCGGCGGGTCGGACTGCCCGCTCTGGTCGTTGCCGAAGCACTCGATGTTCGCGTCGTTGCGGATGGCGCAGGAGTGGAAGGCCCCACAGTCGACGCGCAGGAAGCCCGTGAAGCCAGGCGGCGTGGTCTGGCCGGCGTCGGCGGCCCCCCAGCACTCGGCCTCGTTCTGGTTGGTGAGGCCGCAGCTGTGGAAGCCACCCGCGGCGACCACGACGTAGACCGTGTTGCCATCGGGATCGGGCGGTGGCGAGGCCTGCCCGAAGACGTTGTCGCCCCAGCAGATGGGGTCACCCGTGGTCTCGTCGATGGCGCAGGTGTGCTCGAAGCCGGCAGACACGTAGGTGTAGGTGCCGGGAGGTGCCGTTGCCTGGCCCTTGTCGTCGTCGCCCCAGCAGGAGAGCGCGCCGCCCATGTCGATGGCGCAGGAGTGCTTGCCGCCGACGGAGACCTGTGCGTAGGGCCCTGCCTCGGGGGCATCGGTCTGGCCGACGCTGTTGGAGCCCCAGCAGCTCAGGTCACCGGCCTCGCTGATTGCACAGGAGTGCTCGCCACCGGCGCTGATCTGCACGAAGGTGCCGGCGGGCGCGTTGAGCTTGCCGCTGGCCTCGTCGCCCCAGCACGCGATGGTGCCGTCGCCCTGGATCCAGCACGAGTGCTTGTCGCCCGAGGCGACGCGCTGCACGAAGTCGGGGAACTCGAACGGGCCACTGGTGGGGTCGGTGCCCGTGTCGGTCGGCGTCGTGCCGGTGCCCGTCGGGGCGGTGGTCGTCGAGCCGGTCGTCGGGAGAGAGGTGTCGACGGGCTCGCGGTCTTTGTCTTCTCCGCCGCAGGCCAGGAGGAGCGCGGCAGACAGGATCAGCGTCGTTCTCACATGGACCCCGCGGCGATCTGGAGGGCGACCGAGAGGAAGCCGAGACAGCCGCCTAGGGCCAGCGCGCAGACGAAGCCCGCGATGCTGCCGCTCTTCGTCGAGGGGCCGCCGGCCACCAGCGAGATGATGAGGCCGATGCAGCCTCCGAAGAACCCGAGCAGGAACCCGATCGGGACGCTGTCGAAACTGTTGTTGCCCAAGTGACCCTCCACGTGGCGCCACCATATCCGCCATGACCCGTCAGGGTGTCAAGGTTCGACGTAGCCGAGGGCCTCCAGCTCGGCCGCGAGTCCCTCCCGCAGCTCGTCACGCGACGGCAGCTCGGGTCGCGCGGTGGGCACGAACTCGGGAACGGACTCCCTCCAGGTCTCCGTGCGCGCGGCCATGGCCTCGCGACGATCGGGCTGATCGCCGGAGCGGTCGGTCGTCTCTCGCGGGTCGGAGGCGACGTCGTACAGCTCGCGGGAGCCGTCGTTCGCCACGATGAGCTTCCAGGGACCCTCGTACAGGGCGCGGTAGGCGCGGTTGAGCTTCTTGCGACCCTTGGCGAAGCTGTGGGGCCGAATCAGCTCGGCGACGGCCTCGTTCGGCAGGCTCTCGCGGAGGCTTGGGAGCAGGTCGTCGCGAGGCGGCTCGAGGCCGAGCAGATCGAGGACGGTCGGGTAGACGGCCCGCGTCGACACGGTCTCGGCGACCCGCCCGGGGGGCATGCCGCGGGGGTAGCGGATCACCAGCGGCACGTGCACGAGCGACTGGTAGACCGAGAAGTTGTGGTTGAAGAGCCCGTGCTCGCCAAACTGCTCACCGTGATCGGAGGTGATCACGACGATCGTGTCGTCGAGCAGGCCGCGACTCTCGAGGTCGCGAATCAGCGCGCCGGTCTTGCGGTCGAGCTCGAGCAGCGTCGCGTCGTAGACGCCGAGGATCGCCTCGATCTGGCGCTCGGAGAGTGGACGCCCCTGACGGAGGGTCTGCCGGTGTAGCCGGTGGGTGTCGGCGACGGTCGACAGCGCCAGCTCAGCCAGCTCCGGGTCGTGGCCGAGCATCGTCTCTCTCGCCTCGGCGCAGGGCAGCCGGGGCGTGTGGGCCTCCATGTAGTTGAGGAAGGCGAAGAACGGCCGCTCGGGGTCGCGGCGCTGCTCGAGCCAGTCGACCAGGGCCACGTGGATGGTCTCTCCGGCGTTCTTGGGCGTCAGACGACCCCGCTCGGGGTGCTCGGGGCTGGCCTTGCTGGAGCGATCTCCAGGATGGAGGCAGCGCTCGGTGTCGGCGAGGGCCTTGTCGCGCCATGGGCCCTCTCGCATCGGGTCGTCGACAGTCGCAAACCCCTGCAGCACGTTGGTGGTGACGTACACGTAGGGGTTGGTGGACCAGGCGTAGGTGTCCCATCCGCCAGCGCCGAGGTGCTCCGCGAGCGTGGTGAACTGTCCGTCGAGCCAGGGGTCGCGTCGGTTGATGGCGCGATGCGCGGAGGCGGGGAGGCCCGTGAACAGCGAGCTGTGGGCGGGGAGCGTCCAGAAGCTCGCGGACACCGCTTGGTCGTAGACGACGGCCTCCTCGGCGAACGTCTCGAGCCAGGGCGTCGTGGGGCGGTCGTGGCCGTACAGCGACAGTCGGTCGGCACGGACCGTGTCCCACACGATGAACAGGACGTTCGGTGAGCCCGAGGGCGGGGGCTCGCCGATCGGTGGTGAGAGCACCAAGGTCTCGGGGCCTGGCTCCCCACTGTTCCACGAGCGGACCGCCACGAGCCCGAGCAGGACCAGGACGACGAGCAGCGCCAGCAGGAGTGGTGGAGACGACCGTTTCACGCAGGCGGGCTATCGCCTTTGCAGGGCGGCGCCATGTTATGTGGCGCCTGCGCACAGACCGCGGAGGTCGATCCTGCGCGTTTTTTTGCCCGTTGTGTTGGTGTCGGTCGCCTGCATTCCAGAGCTGCCCGAGGTCGACGATCCGTGCGGCATGTGGACCGAGCCGGGTCTCTTCCACGTGGTCGTCGAGGTCGAGGGCCAGCGCAAGCGGCGGCCGCTCGTCTACGTCCCAGCCACCTCGGGGCCGCGCGACATCGTGGTGGGCCTGCACGGCGGTGGCAGCAGCGGGCGCAGCTTCGTCGCCACCACGCTGCTCTCTCCGCTCGCCGACCGCGAGGGACTGGTCGTCATCGCGCCGGACGGGCTCGGCTTCTTCCGCAACTCGTGGAACGCGGGGGGCGGCTGCTGCGGTGAGGCGGGTGGGCGCGAGCACGACGACGTGGCCTTCCTCGACGCCGCGGTGAAGGAGGTCTCGCGCAAGACCTGCGGCAACAACGTGCTCGCCGCCGGGTTCTCCGCCGGCTCGATGATGGCCCATCGCTGGGGCTGCCAGGGGAGCACGGTGGACGCCGTCCTCGCGTCGTCGGGCCCGATGATGGTCGATCCGGAGACCTGCCGCGACCGCCCGCTCCCCGTGCGCCACTACCATGGTCTCGACGACCGGCGCGTGCCCTACGAGGGGGGCTACGGCGACCAGGCCCAGAACGACTTTCGGAGCGTCGACGAGACGATGGAGGCCTGGAGGCAGCGCAACGGCTGCTCGGCGGAGCCCCCCCTCCGGCTGGTCGACGGGGCGGCCACGTGCCTCACCTGGGACTGCGACGCCGACACCACGCTCTGCAGCATCGAGGGCTATGGGCATGCCTGGCCTGGTGGGCGGAACCAGGGTGCGTCCGTCGACGTGACCACCGAGGGCTGGGCCTGGTTCGAGGAGCAGTTCGCGCCGTCTCTCCAGCAGTGAGCGGGGGCCCGGTGAGCGGGCCGCCGAAGATTCGGATGCCTCCGACCGTCGATGTCGCTGTGCGCGACGACGCTGACGGAGACACCCATGCTCACGACTCCTGCCCTCGACGACGCGGCCGCGCCGTCGACACCCCCTCGCATCGCGACGCTCGGAGGACTCGCCCTGCTCTTCGCGGGCCTGATGGTGGCCGCGGCGGGCGCGCAGCTCTGGGTGTTCGTCTCGTTCCACTCGCCGCTGTTGAGTCCCATTCCCTACCTGTTGATGGGGGTCGGGATCATGGCGATGGTCCTCGGTGGCTTCACGACGAAGGCCCGCTTCTGGGCCGCTCTGGCCGGCACGGTGGTGGGGCTGTGCATGGCCGCCGGCATCCTGATGTGGACGCTCTACAGCATGCTCGGTGGCCTGCTCTCAGGCGTGGCGGTCCTGGCGTCGGCGGTCGCGGTGACGAGTGCAGTGCTGATGCCGCTGGCGCTGTGGCCGGTGCTGCGGGTCGACCGGGCTCGGCGAGCCCTCTACGCCGGGGTCGCATGAGCGGGTGTTACCCGAGCGGCTCACGGGGGAGGGCATGCTCGCCATCTTCGCCAAGGAGCCGGTGCCGGGACGGGTGAAGACCCGCCTGGCCGCCA
>PKDJ01000019.1 GCA_002862545.1 Pseudomonadota bacterium | reverse complement strand
GCGGACCGGAAGTGAGAGACGCTGCCGCAAGGTGGCGAGGCATTCCGGAGCGCATGCGCGGACGAAATCCGGCGAACCCTTTCCGGAACCGGGGTGCAACAAACCCGGAGCCTGCAAGCGGAGTAAGCCGTCGAGGTGGTGAGAAACCACGGGGGCGGAACATGACCGAGGGGCGGCAACCCCTTGGCCGAAGCACTCTCTCGAGAGTGTGGGAGTGGACGCCAGCAGGAGTGTCGGAGGAAGGGCGGTGGAGTTCTCCTCGTGACGACCAGAGCGGGTACACGGTGTCTTCCGAGCGATCAATCGATGGTTCGCGAGGGGCTGTGGTCTGAAGCGCGCACAGGGCTGGAGACGGCTCGGGCGCGTGTGGTGTGAGGCAAGCGAGCACCAACAGGCTGCAGCATGGCAACAGCGCCGTGTCTCTGCGCCCACCTTCGGGTGGCTGGGTGTGTCGAGGCGGCCTCCAAACCATGGGCTCCAGGTGTTCACGGCCCGTCCGGTCTCACGACCGGGCGGGCCGTTCCTGCTCAGGGAGCCTCTTCGTCGGACTGCATCGTCGCGGTGAGCCAGTCGACAAAGGCTCCGACACGCGGCAGCTCGATGCGGCCCTCCGGGGCCACGATCCAGTACGAGAACGGTGAGAGCAAGACGGGCCCGAAGGGACAGACCAGCCGCCGCTCGGCGAGCTCGATCGAGACCAAGCTGGAGCGAGCGAGCGTGACGCCTTGGCCCGCGACGGCCGCCGTGATGGCCATGCTGGCGTGACTGAAGCGTGTTCGTGGTGAGTTGCTGAGGTCTGCCCCGGCGATGCGACCCCAGCGCGCCCAGTCGCCCTCGACCTTGCGATCGGAGAAGACGGTGTCAGCGAGCAGGCGAAAGCGAGCCAGGTCGGATGGGCGCCGCAGCGCGTCCGCCCCCTCGAGGAGCTGCGGGCTGCAGACGGGGAACATGCGATCCGTCGTCAGCTTGCGCACGTCGAGGCCGAGGTAGCCGCCGCTGCCGTAGCGGATGCAGATGTCGACGCCCTCTCTCTCGGGGTCGACGAGTCGGTCGGTGGCCGAGATTCGCACGTCGATCTCGGGGTGCTCCTGCTGGAAGGCGTCGAGCCGCGGCACGAGCCAGCACACGGCGAAGCTCGGCGAGGCGCTCACGTGGACCGTCCCGGTGTACCGACGCTGCTCCAGCTGGCGAAGCTTTGCGCCGATCTGGTCGAGACACTCGGTCAACGTGCGAACCAGCTCGGCTCCCTCGTCGGTGAGCACGACACCCCGGCCTGATCGACGGAACAGGGGGTACCCGAGTGCTTGCTCGAGCTGTCGAATCTGATGGCTCACGGCGCTCTGGGTCACGGAGAGCTCGCGAGCCGCGCGGGTGAAGCTCCCAAGGCGGCCCGACGCCTCGAAGGCGCGCAGTGCGGTGAGCGACGGCAGAACAGGGCGCATGTGCCGTCTTAGCCACTGCACGAGCGCGATGGGGTATCCTCGCGCCTCGGAGGCCCTCATGCGCGCCGTTTTTCTCCTCGCGACAGCGCTTGCTTGTGCCCCGCAGCCCGACGACTGGGCAGCCGGCACTCCCCAACATCATCCCGAGGCCTGGGAGGGAGCAAGTCAGCTCGACGCCGCTCCACCCCCGGCCTTCATCGACCTGGACGCGCCGCCCGCCATCACGGAGGGGGCCCGTCTCGAGCTCGAGGTCACGGGGACCGACCCCGGGGATCGGGTGACGTTCATCTACTCGACGCGCGGCTACGCCGTCACCTGTCCGGCCATCCTCGGCGGGCGCTGCGTCGACCTGCTCGCCCCCAAGGTGCTCGCTACGGTCCCTGCCGACATCGACGGCACGGCGCGGTACAGCGTCGTCGTGCCCATGGGTACCGCCGGTTCCTCGGTGTTCGTCCAGGCGGTCTACGTCGACGGCGCCGACTCGGTCGTGAGCGATCCCGAATCGGTCGACATCCTCTCGGGCATCGACGACTTCATCGATGCCTCGAAGCTGCAGGTCGATGCCTACTGGGGTGTCAATGCGGCTGGCGAGGTCGTGCCCGTGCGCTCGGGAGACTTCATCTACCCGAGCGTCATCGCGCTCCGCATGGCCAACGACATCTGGAGTGGCGACTTCGACGACACGGCCAACTACTGCACCCTGAGGTACAACATTGACGCGAGCCCCCGGACGGACTGGGCGCCCGGCATGTGGTACGGCATCGACAGTGTGTTCGGATCGCGCAGCAGCGACTGCATCCTCGACCCGGTCGAGTGGCCCGACCCGCTGGAGTTCTTCGACGACATTCCGTTCCGTCTCGCCATCGGGCCCGAGAGCGAGGCCACCATCACGTGGCTGGAGGACGTCACCGGGCCGGAGCGTCCCTACTTCTCCGGCGGCATGATGGACACCGACTGGCTCGGTGGCTCTCGGCACGACTACGTCTACAGCTTCGCCTACCCGGTCGACCCCGAGACGATGGAGGTGGCGCCGGATGCCGAGCCGGTCTTCGGAGCCGACATCGAGACAGACGACGGCATCGCACCCGGTTGGTACTTCCTGACTGATGCGCAGTTCATCTACCTCGACTGAGTCCTCGGGAGGTCCCATGTTGCGCTTCATTCCCCTGGTGGCGATGGCGTGCTCGAGCACCCCGGATGTCGAGGTGCTTGGCTACCGCACCCTGCCTCTCGACGAGGCCGTGGTGAGCTTGCCCGTCGAGCGCGGAGCCCCGCCCGAGGTCCTCGGGCTCTCCGGCAGCGACTTCGTCTACGAAGGCGACGTGACGGTCCTGACTGCCGCCGCCGAGGCAGGCGACTCCGTGAGCTTCGTGTACAGCACTGTCGGCCCGGGTGTGACCTGTCCCGCCGTGTTGATGGGGTCGTGCGTCGACCTGGCCCGGCCGCGCTACCTGGCGACGGCGGTGGCCGATGACGCGGGCGTCGCGCGACTCGACGTGCCGGTGCGATGCGGTCTTGCGCCCGTCACCGTGTGGATTCAGGCTGTCTACATCGGTGCTGACGAGGTGGTGGTGTCCGAGGAGGTGCTGGCCGTCGACATCCTGCCCAGCGATGACTGCGGACTGCGGGCCGACCGGCTCATGTTCGATCTGTACGTGGGTGTGCAGGACGACGCGCTGTCCATCGCGACGCTCGGCCTCGAGCACTACGCCCCGTCGCTCAACGTCCGCTTGGGCAACGAGGCATGGCTGGACGACATGTCGGCGGGCATCGACGACCCCTCCAACTACTGCTCGATGTACTGGCGGCTCGATGGCTCGCCGCGGACAGACTGGGCCGATGACATGTGGGTCGGCTGGGATCTCGATCTGCAGGAGCCGTGGACGGACTGCTCCCTGGTGCCCGGCACGCTGCGCGACGACCCGTTCGGGTTCATCGAGTCGGGTGAGTGGCGACTGGCCTACGGCGAGGTCTCTGCCGAGACGGCCGACTGGCTGGCGGCCTTCGCCTCGCCAGACGAGCGGGACCGGATCATCGGTGCGAAGGTCGATACCGGGCCGCTCTATGGAGAGCACTGGGACTACACCTACGCCTCCGTCTACCCCGTCGACTCGGAGATGGTCGTCGATGGTGCGCTGCTGCCCTACCTCAATGACGAGGTGGCCACCGCGTCCGGCGTGACGGATGGCTGGTACCTGACCTATTCCGCGGTGGTGCTCGCCCTGCCTTGAGCGCGGCTGTCGGGACGGCAGCGGCGCTCTCGCTCACGGGCAGACCTGCATCACAGAGGGTCAGGCCGCGGTTTGCCCGCTCGCAGAGATGTACAGAGTGGCCGGCGCCGGGGGCTGTCAACCGTCAAGGACTCGCGGCGGCTACCATAGGGCGATGCCAGACCTCCCCACGACCCGCCCGCCTCTCCTGGCGGCGGCTCCTCCCCCCGAGGCGGATGCCAGTGCCGCGCAGCACGAGACGTATGTGCGTGCGGGCATGCACACGGATCGTGAGCCAGGAATCGTGGTGGCGATCTGCCATCCGCTGCGCATGTACCGGGTGCCAGATGGCCTGCTCGATGATCTCCGCAAGCTCGGCTTCGAGGTCCGAGTGGTGGAGACCCAGCCGGAGCGGCTCGAGTCGATCCGCGGCATCCGAGAAGCACTCGCGGAGGCCGGAGAGGATGAGCGTCCGCTCGACGTGATCGTGTTCAGTGGCGACGGAACCCTCGATCATCACGTCCTCGTCGCGGCTTTTCTCGCGTTCCACCCCGAGCTCGTGGTCGCCCAGTCTGGAGTGATCGAGGTCGAGGCTCCGGACGAGGCCGCTCTCCGGGGCGCGCATCCCCACCTGCGAGATGCGGTCCTTCCTGCCCCGACGGTGGAGCTGCCGGCAGACGAGGAGACGGTCCGTCGCATCATGGCTCTGCGGATGCGCATCCGGCGCGCTGTGCTCGGAGGTGCGAGTCTTCGACGCATCGAGCGCATCGCCGGGGCGCCAATCACCGATCCGTACGTCCACCTGGCGCTCTATGCGAGCATCTTCCCTACGTCAGTCACGCTGCGGGCCCCGGGCTACGATCTCTCCAGGCTGGCTGATGCCTCGCGGGAAGAGACGTACCGCGGTCTGTATCCGTGGATTCGGTCCATCGCCGTCTACCCGTGTGGCACTGCAGCTGACAATGCGCTGTACGCGGGCGTGCCAGGCTGGGCCTTCGCGCGTGCGTCGAGGCTGCTGCGCCGGCTTGCACCCCTGGAGGGTCTCCGCCGGCGCTGGGCCGAGTCGACGCGGGAGCGCTTCGTGCGGTACTTCGCGAGGGATGGAGTGGTTGTTCCCGCTCGATTCTCGCTCGTCGGGCTCGACGGGTCGTGGCAGCTGCTGTGCTCTCACGCGGCCAGCGGACCCACGGGCGGACGGTTCTTCGAGGGTGATCTCGAGCAGAAGACCGGTGGTCTGTGGGGGTATCTGGCAAAGATCCCGCGCCTGCTCGTCGAGGAGGGGCTGTTCAATCGGACTCTCGTGCGGGTGCGCGCGCAGTCTGCCGACGGTCGGGTGCGTCTCGATCTGTTGGGGCGCATCGTCGAGGGGCTCTACTCGAACCGTGCGTTCATCGCCGGCGTCGGCTCCATACCGTCGACCAATCCGACAGGCTTCGCCGGCCAGTCGTCCTTGATCGTCGGCACTCCCATTCTCTACCGGGATCTGGATGGCTCGCTGCGCCTCGACAGCCGCGGTGTGACGGCCTTCACAGAGGCCATCCTCAAGGGGCTCTTGGGACGCTGGATGCACCTGGTCGGGCTGGGAGTGGGCAAGCTCGCCGGCGGTGGGCGCTTCGCCGCTCTGTCCCCCCAGCAGCAGCTGACGCTGCGGGAGGGGGAGTTGGTGCGTATGGACTTCACCGATCTGGAGCAGCGCCCGCTGTCGGTGTCCACGCAGGTCTCGGGCGACCCCTTCCAGGCTCACAGGATGGACGTGCAGGTCGCCTGGGGGCCGCTCCCGCTTCTGGCCCAGCCGGACTCCCTCCTGCTGGCAGCAGTACAGCGGAGCCTGGCACGCCTCCGTGACGAGCAGACCTGGGAGCTGGAGAGTCACTTCATCGGCGGGCTGCCGTTCTACCGTCACCGATCGGGGTCGGCGTGGACGCGCAGCCTGGCCGAGCGCACAGGGCTCGTGCCGCCGCTGCGTTCGCTGCCCGTGCGGCTGGACCGGGTGCAGGCCCTCATGCTGCGGCGCTTCGCCGCCATCGGAGTGACGGGCTTCGTCGACACCACGGAGCAGGGCTTCACGCTCGGCCGTCGGGGTCGGCATGCCCACGACACCGAGCGCCGGACCCACCTCGTCGTGCTGCGGGTGCGTAGCCGAACGCTCCTGGTGCGTCAGGTCCGGCAGAAGGAGGACACGGTCTACGAGGCGCGCACCCACTACCGCTACTGGTGGGGGAGCTGGGTGATCTACGACCACCAGGTCCGCGCCTGGCCCCCCGACGGAGAGGCGCGTCTGCTCCTGGAGGAGCGCTGGTTCCGGACCGCGGAGGCCTTCCAGGACGAGGCGCCCGCCTTCTTCGACTTCGACGGGCGCTGAGGACTCACTCGTCGCGAGGAGCCTGGATGCTGAGGCGAAGGTCGCGGTAGCCACCCGGAGGCGGCGGGGGGACGTAGCGCCGGGTGCCGGCCGCGCTGAGCGCACGGTCCACGGCCTCACGGTAGAGCCGCTCCTCGACCGTGGCGGGTGCGGCTCTCCAGGTCTCGGAGAGGGTCGTGAAGGCCGCCGCATCGCCCCGAGCGGTTGCCACACGCTCGACACCCTGCGCGCGCGCTCGGTCGACGGCCACCTGGCCTGCGGCCTCGGCTGCGGGCAGCGTGATCTCGCGGTAGCGCTGGGCATCCTTCACGCGGGTCTCGGAGGCGATGTAGGCGCTCTGAACCCTCTCGAAGTCACGCACCACCTGAAGCGCAGGTGCGAGCTCGACCAGCTCGACAGCGAGCAGGGCAACGCCCACGCCTGCCTGATCGAGCCGCTCCTGCGAACCGACCAGGAGTCGATTCACCAGCAGTGTGCGCCCCTCGCCGAGGACATCGTCGACCGTGAGCTCGCCGAGTGCGAGCACGGCGGTCTGCTGCACGGCGGTTCGCACGATGGCCTCCGGGTCCTCGTGCTGCAGGGCCCACGCGACGGGGTCGTCGATTCGGAAGCGCGCCACGAGAATCGTCTGGACGATGTTTCGGTCGCCGGTCAGCAGGTAGCCGGTGCGCTCTGGGTCGACGGAGGCGACCGCTGGGTCGGCGCCGGCTGGCAGGCCATGGTGAAAGGCGTCGACCTCGACCTCCCAGACGCGACGGGTGCTGACCCGAATCACCTCGTCGATGGGGCGGGGGAGGGCGAACATCAGGCCGGGCCCACTCACTGCGCTCGGACCCTCGCCGACGAGTCGACCGGCGCGCAGCACGATACCGACCTCGTCGGGGCCGACGGTCGTGATGCCCGAGCTCAGCCACCCGACGAGGAGGACGGCCAGAGCCGCTGCGAGCACGCGAGCCCGGTGGGCGGCTACCGCAGTGAGTGGAGCGAGGAGTCGGGCCTCCTCGGTGCTCATGGCCGCTCCTCGAGCACGTCGAAGGGCGCGGCGTCGGTGCGGAGGATCAGGGTGGTGTCGTCGCCGACCATCTGCTCGATGCTCTCGAGGGACCGCAGGAACCGGTAGAGATCTGGCTCGGCACTGTGCGCCTCGGCGTAGATCCGTGCAGCCTCGGCCTCGGCCTCACCTCGCACGCGCGCCGCCTCCTCGGCTGCTGACGCTCGAATCTTCGCGGCCTCGACGTCCGTCTCGGAGCGTATGCGCGCGGCCTCGCGCTCCCCCTCAGCCCGGTACCGTGCAGCAAACTGCTGGCGCTCGGCCCGCATCTGATCGAAGACGTGTCCGACGTTGTTCTCGGGGAGCGAGAGCCGCACGAAGGACACGTCCTCCACCGTCACGCCGTAGCCCTCGGCCGCGGGAGCAGAGACGGCCTCGAGCAGCTCGGCCTCGATGGCCTCGGCTGCAAGCGTGGAGGGGTCCGTCGACACGAGCGCAGAGAGAGGATGGCGTCCGAGGACGCCGATCACGGCGTTGGTCACGAGGCCGTCCAGCTTGCGCTCGGCACCCTCGATCGACCCGAGTGCACGATGGAAGACCAGTGCGTCGCTCACGCGCCAGCGCGTGGCGGTGACGAGCACGAGGTTCTTCTTGTCGCGCGTGAGGAGCTCGGTGGCACGGCTCTCGAGGATCTGGGACCGCGTGTCGACACGGATCACCTGGTCGATGGGCCAGGGCATGCGCAGGTAGAGCCCGGCGTCGTCGTGCACGGCAACAGCGCGGCCGAAGCGCGTGTGCAGGCCTGCGGTGCCCTCGCGCACGGTGTAGGTCGTTGCGGACAGACCGATCGCACCCACGGCGACCGCTCCTACCAGCCATCGGAGAGCGTCTGTCACTCGGTCACCCACAGAATGCCGCCCGCTGCTTCGAAGCGAGAGTCTACCAGTGTGAACGGTCTGCCCTCGACAGCTGCCTCCAGCGTCTCCAGGCGGCGGCGCGTCTCGAAGAGCGCGGGAGCCCGTGCGTGGGCGGCGGCCAGTGACGTGAAGGCCTCGGCCTCGCCTCTCGCGCGACCGAGGGTCTCGGTCCCGGCGGCCTCGGCCTCTGCGAGCAGGCGCATGGCCTCGGCCTCGGCCTCGGGGAGGCGGCCCGCTCGATAGGCTTGCGCCTCGGTGATGGTGGTCTGCCGATCGACCTGGGCTGACACCACGGCCTGGTAGCGCTCGGCGACCGCCACGGGCGGATGGAGACCGTCGAGGGTGAAGGCCACGACCTGCACGCCGAGGGGCTCGGCTGCGGCCCGGATCTCAGACTCGAGCTCCGAAGACAGCTGCCCGAGATTCTCCGAGAGGACACCCTCGAGGGACGCTCCGCGGGTGCGGTCGGTCAGGGCTCGGTAGGCCGCCGACACGACGCCGGCCTCTGGATTTCGGACGCCGTAGAGCCAGGCCCGGGCGGAGCGCGGCCGGTACTGAAGTCGAGCGTTCACGGCCACGAGGTCGCGCCCGTCTCCGAGGAGCAAGGCGTACTCTTCGGTGGCGTGAGTCTTCGTCCACAGCAGGCTTGCAGCCTCGGAGGCGCCCGTGTAGCCGATGGTGTGCTCGCGGACCCGATGCACGTCGACTCTTCGGACCCGGTCGACGGGCCAGGGCCAGTGCAGATGCAGACCCGGGCCGAGGTCGTCGACAGGACGACCGAGCCGCTCCAGAACACCCTCTTCCTGCACCTCGACCACGGTGACGGCCGTCGCACCCCAGCCGATGGTCGCGAGGATGGCCGCGAGCGGAGCCATCGAGCGACGGGCCCAGGTCAGCGCCCAGGTGTGTCGTAGGTCGATGCCGAGACTCCGGTCGAGGTGGCCGAAGAGGCTCGAGACAGGGTCGGCTGCGGAGAACAGAAGCCGCAGCACCCACGGTGTCGGAGGGGGAGGAGGAGCGCGGAGGAAGACGGCATGGAGACTGCGCGCGACGCCCTCGATCGCGACTGTGAGCAGGAGCCACCACGAGACGACGTGTGCCGCTGCTGGTGCATGGCTCCACCACGCCGAGAGCAGGTGGGCCGTCGTCGACAGACCGAAGAGCCAGGACGCAGCACATGCCCAGGGGGCCAGCCCGAGAGGAGTGCGGGCCCAGTAGCGGGCGATGCCGGCTGCGAGCGCCGAGGCCCCGAGGCCGGCACCGAGCGCCCACGGTCGGGCTTCCGGGCTGCCGGGCACATCGCCGTAGAGCCACACGCAGGCGAGGGCGGCGACTGAGCCCCAGGCGAGCGGCCACAAGCGAGCGGCGCGCCGTGGACGGTCCGACACACGGGCCTGCAGCGTCGCGCGAACCTGCAGAGCGCTCGTCGAGCCGGCGAGCAGCAGAGCGGCGGCGAGCAGCAGGGGCGCCGAGCCGGCCGCCGCAGCCGCGGCAGCAGTCACTCCAGAAGTGAGGCCCAGCAGGGCGACGAGCCAGCCGCCGGTGACCCGGAGGTGGTCGCGGAGCGTCGCGTCCGGCAGGTCGAGCATAGACATGGCTCGGACGGCATATCGTGGCGGCTGAGGCCCGGCACGGGTGCGGGTCAGAGGAAGCCGGTCTCGAGGGCCAGCCAAGTCAGCCCGCCGGCGGAGAGCCAGGTGAGTCCGAGGACGAGGCTCACGCCCCTCGGTCCGCCACGGTGGCGCCACTCGAAGCGAACGACCTCTCCCGACGCCATCAACATCATCGCGAGCAGCACGAAGGTCACAGGGTGGCGCGTTCGAATCACGGCCAGCAACACTGGCGTGATCATCACCATCACGTGCCCGGCGATGGCGAAGACGACGGGCCACAAGGAGGGATCCTTGACGTAAGGCTCGACCCAGTCGACGTACCACCACGGGGCGGTGTCGGACTGGGGATCCGGCGCTGGGGGAGGCGTGTCCATGGGGCAGGCCTATGCCACTCGCGTGCCGTGGGCTTGTCCATGTCGCCGCCGGAAGCCTGGTGTATGCATTCATGCACATAATATGCGCTTATGCGCATTGAGAAATTAGGTTCTATCGTTTGACGGTCGGGGTTTTGGCGCATAGTGTCGGCCGCGTCATGGACTGGAACCTCCTACTCCGCGATCTGATCGCGACAGGCCGCTATAGCACCCAGGTCTCCCTCGTGGAGGCGCTGGCCGAGCGTGGGTTCGAGGTGAACCAGGCCACGGTCTCCCGGGCGCTCAGGCGCCTCGGGGCACAGAAGCGTGATGGCGCCTACCGCCTCGGCAGGCGGGCCGTCGCGCCGGTTCGCGAGTTCACCGTGACGGCGGGGGGCTGTCTGGTGGTGCTCCACACCGACGCGGCCTTCGCGTCGGTCTTGGCCCAGCGCATCGACCACGCCATGCCGAGTGGAGTGCTGGGCACCATCGCTGGAGACGACACCGTCTTCGTCGCGACCACCGGTCCAGAGGCCCTCCCGGCTCTTCGGACCCTCATCGGACTTCCATCGGAGATGTCATGACCACTGCGGCTGTCGCCTTCTCGGGCGGACTCGACACGTCATACCTGGTCGCCGAGCTCGCCGAGGCGGGGCACCGCGTCCTGGCCATCACGGTCGACACCGGTGGCTGGACCGCGGCGGGTCGCGAGGCTCTCGCCGCACAGGCCGCGAAGCTGGGGGCGGCCGAGCACGTCCTGGTCGAGGGACGAGAGGCGCTGTACGACGAGAACATCTCGTGGCTGATCCGTGGCAACGTGCTTCGGGGCGGGGTCTACCCGCTCTGTGTAGGGGTCGAGCGGGTCGTGCAGGCGCGGCTGTTCGGTCAGGCCGCCGCTGAGCGCGGGGCGACCTTGCTCGTTCATGGCTCCACGGGGGCCGGCAACGATCAGGTCCGCTTCGACGTCACACTGCGCACGCTCGCTCCCGAGGCCGAGGTGCGGGCTCCAATTCGTGAGGGCGGGCTGACGCGGGAGTACACGGCAGCATGGCTGGCCGAGCGCGGCCTGGCCCCTCTTCAGACCGACGCTCGCTACTCCATCAACACGGGCCTTTGGGGCACCACGTCGGGCGGGGCCGAGACCCACGACGCATGGCTCGCTCCGACCGCGGCGTCCTTTCCCACGACCATCTCACCAGAGGCCGCGCCGCAGGAGGGTGTGGAGCTGGTGATCGGCTTCGATCAGGGACTGCCTGTGACTCTCGATGGGGAGAGCGTGGAGGGCTGGCGCGCCGTCCAGCGTCTCGGAGAGGTCGGTGCGGCACACGGGGTCGGTCGCGCGGTTCACCTCGGCGACACCATCCTCGGAATCAAGGGGCGAGTCGCGTTCGAAGCTCCGGCGGCGGCCATCCTGCTGCCTGCCCACCGGGAGCTCGAGAAGCTGGTGCTGACGGGCCCCCAGCGCTTCTGGAAGGACCACCTCGGAGAGCTCTACGGGCAGCTGCTTCACGAGGCCCGTGCACTCGATCCGCTGGCTCGAGACATCGAGGCCTTCCTCGAGAGCTCGCAGCGCCGGGTCTGTGGTGACGTGAGGCTTCGGCTCAGGCAGGGTCTTGTCGCGGTGACGGGCGTTCGGAGCCCGTTCTCGATGATGGACGTCCAGTCCGCTTCCTACGGCGAGTCGTCCGAGCTGTGGACCGGTGAGCAGGCGGCGGGCTTCTCTCGGATTCACGGAACGGCGCAGTTCCTGGCGGCGAGGGCGGGACAGTGCGGCTGACCCTCGACAAGGTGGCGTCATCGACCCGCAACGCGGGTGTCGGCAAGAACGTGGTCGTCGGTCCCGAGATCCCGGCCCGGGCAGGCCAGGTGGTCGCGGTCCGGGTGCTCGACGACAAGGATCGCTACAACCAGCTCGAGACGCCTGAGGGCCGGATGGCCACCGTGCATCGCGGTGATCGGATCGTCGGTGTCCTCGGCTCTCGGCGTGCGCTCAGAGGCTACACGGGCGTCGTGCCCGACAGCGTGCGTCCGGGCGACGTGCTCCACCTGCTCAACCTCGGTGGGGTGATTGGACGGTGTACGTCGTGGGCACCCGAGGTCGGTCCGCCGGCTCGGGTCGAGGTGCTGGGCGCAGTCCTCTCGTTCCCGGATCCCGAGACCCGGCGCGGAGTACCCGCGAGCATCACGCCTGGTCCCGTGCCGCTCCTCGACGAGCTTCCAGGCCTGCCGCCGCTCGTGCTGGTAGCCGGTACCTGCATGCACGCAGGGAAGACCGCTGCTGCGTGTCGGCTGGTGCGTGCCGCCACCGATCGAGGCCTTCGAGTTGCTGTCGCCAAGGTCACGGGTGTCGCGCTGCGTCGGGACAGCCTGGAGATGCTCGATCACGGTGCGGTCTCGGCCGTGACCTTCGCGGATGCCGGTCTGCCCTCCACCTGCTCGGGCGATGCGGTCGCGGCGGCGCGAGGCTGCATGGCGGCGGCGGCGGTGAGCGAGCCCGATCTGCTCGTCGTCGAGCTCGGGGACGGCCTGCTGGGAGACTACGGGGTGGACGCCATCCTGGCCGATCCGCAGGTCCAGAGCGCAACCTCGGCCGTGGTGCTCGCGGCTAATGACCCAGTCGCGGCGTGGGGCGGCGTGCAGTGGCTCTCCCGCTGGAATCATGCGACCACGGTCGTGACCGGCCCTGCGACGGACAACCTGGCGGGTGCGCAGCAGATCGCGACTCAGACCGGCGTGGCCGCTCACAACGCGCGCACCGACACGGCCCGCTTCGTCGAGGTGGTGCTCGAGCGCGTCGCGCGTCCGGCCGTGCCCCTGTCCTGGGCGGGTGCGCAGGGTGCCACGGTGGGGGCCACGTGATGCGCGTCGGAGTGGTCGGCGCCACGGGGTACGTCGGCGCCGAGGTGGTTCGGTGGTTGACGGCATGGCCTGGCTTCGAGGTCGCCGCGGTCACGTCTCGGTCGCAGGCCGGGACGGCTCTCGGAGAGGCCGTGCCCGCGCTCTACGACCTCGACGCGCTGGTGCTTCAGGACGTGGAGTCACTGCCGCGCGATCTCGATGCCGTCGTCCTCGCCGTGCCACACGGGGTCGGGGAGGGACTGGCTGAGGTGCTCGACTGGTCTCCGTGGCTCGTCGACTGCTCTCGGGATCATCGTCACGCCAGCGGCTGGGTGTATGGGCAGCCCGAGTGGAATCGTGAGTCGATCATGGGAGCTCGCCGGATCGCAGCTCCGGGATGCTTTGCGACCGCTGTGAGTCTCGGGCTGGCTCCTCTCGTGTCTGCCGGTGTGCTCCGTGGCCCGGCGAGGGTGGTCGCGGCCACGGGATCGACGGGGAGTGGTGTCAGTCCGTCGCGCACGACGCACCATCCGGAGCGATTCACGAACCTTCGACCCTACAAGGTGCTCCGGCATCAGCACGTTCCGGAGATTCGGGGCTTCCTCGACGGGCTCGGTGATGCGCCGGCCATCCACATGGTGCCGTGGTCCGCCCCCGTCGATCGGGGGATCCTCGCCTCCATCCTCGTCGACCTCAATGAGGAGGTCGACGCGCTCGCGGTGTTCGCCGACGCGTACGCCGAGACCCCGTGGGTGCGACTCCGTCAGGCGGAGCTGAGGCTCGTGCGGGGCACCGCCTTCGCTCACGTGGACGTGCACCAGGACGGCGAGGTCGCAGCGGTCAACGTGGCGATCGACAACCTCGGTCGCGGGGCTGCCGCGCAGGCCGTTCAGGCTCTCGCTCTCGCCGCCGGGGTGCCGCTCCTCGAGCACCCCCTCCCTCTCTGCCCCTGAGGTCGATGTGCTTCTCGATACGCTTGGCGCTGCGAAGTGGCCGATCACGCTCGAATCGGGTCGGGGCTCCATGGTCTTCGACACCGCGGGTCGGCCCTACTGGGACTTGTACGGCGGCCATGCTGTCACGCTCCTCGGCCACGCCCATCCGGTCTGGGTTCAGCGGGTGACGGAGCAGGCTCAGGCCCTGCCATTCTGGACGACGGTTGCCGATGTTCCGGTTCGGACAAGGGTGTCCGAGCGGCTGTGTGCGTTCGTGGGGATGGACAGGATCTTCTGGGTGAACTCGGGCGCCGAGGCGAACGAGGCGGCCCTGAAGATCGCCCGAAAGGCGACGGGTCGGTCGGTGATCATCTCGATGGAGAGTGGTTTTCACGGGCGGACGATGGGGGCTCTCGGCGCCACATGGCGCTATCGTGAGCAGCACGCGCTGCCGCACGGCCCGACGCGCTTCGTCCCCTACGGCGATCTCGCGGCCTTGGAGGCCGCCCTCGCTCCCGGCGACGTGGCTGCGGTGATCGTGGAGCCGATCCAGGGAATTGCGGGCGTGATTGTTCCCCCCGAGGGCTACCTGGCAGGCCTGACGCGGGCCGCGCACGCTGCAGGAACACTCGTGATTGCCGACGAAGTGCAGTGCGGTGCCGGCCGCACGGGCGATCCCAACACGTGCAGGGCGCTCGGAGGAGAGCCTGACCTGATGACCCTTGGAAAGGGTCTGGGCGGGGGCTTTCCCGTCGCGGCATGCCTGATGACGGCCGCGGTCGCCGAGACGGTGTCTCCCGGAGAGCACGGAACGACGTTCGGCGGTGGACCCATGGCGTGCGCCGCTGTGGAGGCGACGCTGCACGTCATCGGCTCAGAGCGCCTCCTCGAGCGGGCAGCCAGCCTCCAAGAAGGTCTGCGCGCTGCCGTGACCGTTCCCGGAGTGGTCGGCGTTCGGGGGCGCGGTGCCTGGCTTGGCGTGGTCCTCGATCGACCGGCGGCTCCCGTCGCAGCGGCTCTTCGCGAGCGAGGCATCCTGACGGGAACGTCGGGTGATCCGCATGCGCTCCGACTGGCGCCCCCCGCAGCGCTTCCGGCAGAGGGCCTCTCGGCTCTGCGGTCTGCCCTCCTCGTCACCCTCGCTCGCGCGGCCTGAGCGGCCCCTCTGGAGCAGACATGTATGGCCCACCCGCATCGCTGACCGCGCCCACGAGGGCTCGCCACTGGCTCGATGGAACCGAGCTTGGTCGTGACGGAATCCTCGGACTCGCCCACCGTGCGCTCGCTCTTCGCTCCGGCGCACAGCCCCGAAAGGTTCGTGGACGACTGGCGACGGTCTTCTTCAACCCCTCCTTGCGCACGCGAGCCTCGGTCGAGCTCGCCGCCCAGGCGGTGGGGCTGCACTGCGTCGAGCTCGTGCCTGGACAGGGCGTGTGGGGCTTCGAGACGCGTCCAGGAGCCGTGATGGACGGCACGGCAGCCGAGCACATCGCCGACGCGGTGCGTGTGCTGGCCGAGATGTGCGACATCTTGGCCGTCCGCTCGTTCGCCGGCCTCACCGACCCGGTCGAAGACCGCGCGGATCGCGTGCTGCAGGCCTTCGTCGATCATGCTGATCGCCCCATCGTGAGCCTCGAGTCCGCGCGCTGGCACCCCCTGCAGGGCCTCGCCGACACGGCGACCTGGGTGTCCCACCTCGGCGGGGAGCTGCGGGGGCGTCGACTCACGCTCACGTGGGCGCCGCACCCCAAGGCGCTCCCCACGGCGGTACCCAATCAGGTCCTGCTGTCGGCGGCTCTCCAGGGCATGCACGTCACCGTCGCGCATCCAGAGGGCTTCGACCTCGATCCGCTGGTGGTGTCGCGGGCCACGGAGCTGGCGGTGCAGAGCGGCGGCTCGGTCCAGCACTCGAGCGATCCCGACGCGGCCGTCGAGGGGGCGAGCGTAGTCGTCGCCAAGAGCTGGTCAGGCTGGTCGGGCTACGGCCGCCGCGAGGAGGAAGCCAAGGTTCGCGCTGGGCTGGGTGACTGGTGCATGACCGAAGAGCGCATGGCCAAGACAAGTGGTGCTGGCTTGATGCACTGCCTTCCGATTCGAAGAAATGTGGTCGCCACGGACGCAGTCTTGGATGGGCCGCACTCGTGGGTGCACGAGACCGCCGGCCTGCGGATGTGGACGACGATGGCGCTGCTCGAGCGGCTCGTGGAGGGCTGGTGAGCATCGATCTGCTCGACGCCGTTCCTTGGCTGCGGAGGTACGCCGGGGCCACCTTCGTGATCAAGGCTGGTGGGGACCTCGTCGATCGTCCGGAGTGGCGTGATGGCATCGCCCGCGACGTGGCGGCGCTGCACCGCCTCGGCGTGAAGGTGGTGCTCGTTCACGGTGGGGGACCACAGCTCGATCGCGCGGCCTCGGAGCGGGGCATTGCCGAGCGAAAGGTGGCCGGACGCCGCGTGACGTCGCCTGAGCTCATCGTGGCGGCGGCGGAGGTCTGGCGGGGTCGGGTCGCGCTCGAGGTCGTGCAGGCGCTCGCCCGCCAGGGGGAGGCTGGGGTGTCGGTCTCTGGGGCGGAGGGCGGTCTGATCCGTGCCAAGGTCCGTGCTCCGCGTCGCGTCACGGACGATGACGGACGCGAGATTGAGGTCGACTACGGCCGCGTCGGTGACGTCGAGCGGGTCGATCCGGCGGTCCTGAAGGCCCTGCTGGCTGCCGGAGTCGTGCCCGTCATCACACCGCTGGCGTACTCCCGTGACGGCTCCGTCCTGAACGTCAACGCAGACACCGTCGCGGCGTCGGTCGCGGTCGCCATCGGGGCGTCCAAGCTGGTCCTGCTCACGCGGGCCCCGGGAATTCTCTCAGATCCGGACGACCCGACCTCCGTCCTGCACGTCACGGACCCCAAGGCGCTCGATCGTCTCGAGGGCCTGGGCGTGCTCACGGGTGGAATGAGGCCGAAGATCGCGGCGATTCAGTCGGCTCTGTCTGGTGGTGTGCCGCGCGCACACGTCGTCGATGGCCGCAGAGCCGGTGCTCTGCTCGAGGAAGTCTTCACCAACGCGGGCAGCGGGACCCTAGTGCTACCATGACGAATCAGATGTCTCGTGTACGAAGTTTGCTGCGTGAGCTAGTCGCCGTGCCGTCGGTGAGTGGCAACGAAGACGAGGTGGTCGCCTTTCTCGCGGACTGGCTCCGCGGCCATGGCCTGCCCGTCCGCGTCGAAGACCGGAACCTCGAGTGCCGCATCGGTGATGGCGGGCCGGTGGTGTTGCTGAACAGCCACACCGACGTGGTGCCGCCCGGCGAGGGGTGGCAGACCGATCCCTTCGTGCCCCGCATCGACGATCACCGCATGGTCGGGCGCGGCTGCAACGACGCGAAGGCCAGCGTGGCGGCCATGGCGGTGGCGATGGTGGCGCTCTCTGAGCGGAGCCTGCCGGGAACGGTGGTGTTCGCGGCGACCTGCGAGGAGGAGCGTGGGCGTCATGGACTGGAGGTCTTCCGTCCGTCATTGGGTCGGCTCGACGCAGCGATCGTGGGTGAGCCGACGGGCCTCCACCCCGCGGTGGCTCAGAACGGGCTGCTGCTGCTGGAGCTGTACCCGGAGGGTCGGGCCGGTCATGCCGCGCGACCGCACCTGGCCGTGAATGCTCTGGACATCGCCTGTCGCGATGTGGTGGCGCTGCACGAGCTGTTGTGGGAGCCGGCGGACCCCGACGTGGGGCCGATGACCCTGGTCTGCACCCAGCTCGACGCGGGCAAGGCGCACAACGTCATCCCCGAGACGGCTAGGGTGGTGGTGGATATTCGGACGATTCCACAGATTCCTCCTGCAGATGTCATCGAGCGGGTTCGGCAGACCGTCCGCAGTCGCGTGCACGTGCGGAGCAACCGTCTTCCGCCGGTTCGGACTCCTGCGGGTGCCGCCGTACTCGACGCCGTGCAGGCGGCACTGCCCGAGGCGGTCCCCTTCGGCAGCCCCACGCTCTCGGACTGGGCGCACCTCGTGGACGTTCCTGCCGTCAAGCTCGGCCCCGGGCTGTCCGAGGTCAGTCACACGGCCAACGAGTGGGTCGACTTGAGGATGGTCGATCAGGCGGCTCCAGCCTACGCGGCCATCGTCGAGGGCACCCTGGAGCGCCTGGCCGCGGGGTGAGTGGTCGACAGGCTCTCCTTGTGGTGCGCAGGCGGCGACACTGCGAGGCGGCGAGCCCTGGCGCGGTTTGCTCCGCTCTCGATCGCCAGGCTGTGGCATCCTGTCGGCGTGGGAGGAGTTCATGCGCTGGCTAGTCGTCGCGGCACTCGTGGGGTGTGCGGGAGAAGAGGTCGGACCGGACGCCGAGGAGTGGGAGGTCGACCATGCCCTCTCGCCGCCTGCGGGCGACCTGTCCATGGACATCCTCTCTGCAGACCCCGGGGGTGTCCTCGAGCTGGAGATCACGGGTCTCGGTCCCTACGAGCAGGTGTTCGTGCTCCGCGGGGCAGCAGGCGGCGTCGCGTGCCCTGCCGCCCTCGGGGGTGTGTGCCTCGAGCTGCGGGAGCCGCGGGTGCTCGTCTCGGGGTACGCCAGCCCGGACGGGGTCGCACTCCTGGAGCAAGGCCTGCCGGATCGGCCGGGCCTGGAGCTGTGCCTCGAGGGCGCGGCGCGCCGGGGGCCGGGTGGCGTCTGGTCTGGAACTACTGGTGCCGAGTGCGTGGAGCTCGGGGCGATCTCGCCGTGTGACCCGCTGACCGAGGTGGAGCACGAGGGGCGCTGCTACTACCTGGACGGCTCGGGGGGCGCCTGCGAGCCCGGCTACAGCCTTGCGCCGCAGTCGGTCCTCGAGACCATCGCGCCGGACTTCGTGGGGCTGGACTACAAGACCGCGGTCTCCGCCAACTGCTGCATCTGGCACCGCGACCAGGACGCTGAGCTGCAGGACTGGGGCATCAACGAGGGCTGCAACGCGCCGGGTCCATTCGTGGAGGCCCCGGTGCGGGGCGGGGCGGGCTGCTTGGATGCGCTGAACCTCGACGCGCGACAGCTGACCCTGTGCATGTCGGACTGACGCTCAGTCCCTCAGGAGGCGCGTGCTGTTCAGCACGACTCCGACGGCGCCGAGGTTGTGCAGCAGCGCTCCCGCCAGGGGCGAGATCAGGCCGCCGGCGGCGAGGGCGAGCATCCCGACGCTGAAGCCGAGGCCGATGACCACGTTCTCGCCGATGGTGCGTCGCGTGCGCTCTGCGAGCTCGATGGTGGCTGGAAGGGCCTCGAGGTCGGGCTTCAGCAGCGCCACGTCAGCACCTCCGAGGGCGACCTCGGACAATCGCGCGCCGATGGCGACGCCGACGTCGGCGCCGGCGAGGGCGAGCGCGTCGTTCACGCCGTCACCGACCATCATGACCGTGCGCCCCGCGGCCTGCTCCGCGCGGACGACCTCGAGCTTCTCCTGCGGGAGGACCTCGGCCACGACCTCGTCGAGTCCCAGCTCGGCCGCCATCGCCTCGGCCACGGGACGACGGTCACCGGTGAGCAGCACGGTGCGCGTGATGCCGAGCGCGGCCAGCCGCGCCAGTGCCTGACGGGCCTCTGGGCGGGGCTGGTCACGAAGGCCGATGTAGCCGAGCGGCTCGGAATCGCGAGCCAGCCAGGCCCCTGGACCCGGGTGCGTCGTCGACGGAGCCTCGATGCCGTGCTCCGCGAGCCAGGTGGCCCGCCCCAGTCGCAGGGTGCCTTGCGAGGTCTCCACCTCGACGCCCCGGCCGGCGTGCTCAGAGCCGGCGGTGATGGGCGGAGGGGTCTGGGCGGCCGCACAGATGGCCCGCGAGACGGGGTGCGTAGAGGCCTGGGCGGCGATGGCGGCACACTGGAGGATGTCCTCGGTGACACCTGGGGCCGGCTCGACGGTGTCGACGGTCGGCGCGCCCGCCGTGAGGGTGCCGGTCTTGTCCAGGACGAGGGTGTCGACACTCCCCATGCGCTCGAGGAACGAGGCGGACTTCACCAGGATGCTGCGCTGTGTGCTCGCCGCCATGCTCGCGACCATCGCTGAGGGGCCCGCGAGCACGAGGCTGCAGGGACACGCGACGATCAGCACCGCGATGGCGCGGGACAGGTCGCCCCAGAGAAACAGCACCGCACCCGCGATGGTCAGCACCATGGGCAGGTAGATCGCCGCATACTCTTCCAGGAGCCGCAGGGCGGGGGTCTTCGACGCCTCGACCTCTTGGAGGATGCCCAGCACGCGGCCGAGGACGGTGTCGTCACCCGTGCCCGTGACCTCGACCCGCAGCAGCCCGTCGAGGTCGAGCGTGCCCGCATAGACCTGGCTCCCCGGGGCTACGTCGTCGAAGCCGGATTCGCCCGTGATCGCGGCCTGGTCGATCGCGGCGTGGCCTTCGCGCACGATGCCATCGGCAGGCACCACCTCTCCCGGGCGGACGATGACGACATCGCCGGCGCGGAGGGCGTCCGCCGACACGACCTGCTCGTGCCCGTCGTCGGCGAGCCGATGGGCGACGGGTGAGCGCAGCCGTCGGAGACCGTCGATGGCTGCCTGCGCGCCGGCGACGCTGCGCTCCTCGAAGAGGTGTCCAAGCTCGAGGAACAGGGGCACGAGGGTGGCGGTGACGAAGTCGCCGGTCGCGAGCGAGGCGAGGATGGCGAGCGCGACGAGCTGGTCGGTGTAGCTGTGTGCGGGGCGTGCCAGGAACCCGCGCGCGCCCTGCAGGAGCACGGGCACGCCGACGACGAGCCCGGCGAGTGCCTGGAGCAGCTCCGCTGGACGAGCCATGTCGGGCACCATCCACGCGAGGGCGACCCCGAGACCGAGCAGCCCCGCTCCGGCGAGGTTCGCCCCGAGTCGCCGTGCGATCTGGCTCTGCTCGGCGCCGGTGAGTGGCGCCTCGAGGGAGTCGAGGACCTGCGGCCCTCCCAGCTCGTCGGCGAGTGTGGACATGCCGGGCCCGTAGCACGGAGTCGAGCGCGGGCCACTCGACCCCTCGAGACCGACAGCGCTGTCTGCAGGGCGCTGGCGACTCGTGGTGCCTTGGCGCCCCTCCCTGCGTGGACCCACTCTGGCACGATGGGTGCAACGGGCTGTTGCGGGAGGGAAAGCTCATGCTGAACTACGAGCCGACTGTCGAGCAGCTGGACCGGATGCTTCGCTCGCGTCGCCGGCGTCTCCTTCGCGACATGCACCTGATCGTACACGCACCGGCGGCGCCCGAAGCGCTGCGCCGGCTGCGGCGGGACTGCCCGCGGCACCCGGTCTTGTGGCTCGCGGGGCTGTCAGGCGTGGCGGCGAGCTGCTGCGCCGTGCTCTCCTTCGTCTTCCTCTTCAGCCCGCTCCTCGGGACCGAGTGGATGCTCCTCCTCGCCCACGCGCAGGGCACCGCGGCGCCGCTTGCGGCGTCCATCGGGGTGACCACGATTGCCCTTGCTCTGCTCTGCGCCGCTTCCACACTGTGGGCGGCATCGATCGGTCGGGAGTGCTCGCCGCTGCCGGACGAGCTTCAGCTCCACCTCGGCCTGAGCCGTCGACTCGTCGACATGGACCGCGCCTGCGCCATCACCCTCGCCACCTGCGGAGGGGGGAGGGGGGCCTCGCCCGTGCGTGCCTTGCACATGGGTGGGCAAGGTGCGCGCGTCGGCTTGCTCTAGTCCCTGCGCAAGCTGCGCACGCCCGGCACTACGGAGCGGGCTTGCGCCGCCGCTTGAGGATCGCGCCGAGGCGCGTGTACTCGGATGCACCGAGTCGAGCGAGAGGGTCGATGTCCTGTGCGCGAATCGTCATCCGACCCTTCGCGTCCTCCCCGACCACGGAGTCGTCGAGCCACACGTGCTCGAGGCGCCCGAAGATCAGCGCCTGTGGTCCCAGCATGTCGATCCGATGCAGCGCACAGGAGTAGGCGACGCGCGGGCCGAGGACGCGCGGCAGGGGCCAGCCTGCTGGACGGGTAGTCTCGAGCCCGAGCGCCGAGATCTCCGAGGTCTCCGGAGCGAAGGCCGTCGCCGTGTCGTTGACGGCATCGAGCAGTCCCGCGTGCGCGATGTGGACCACGAATCGGCCGGTGGCCTCGACGTTCCGGCGGGTGTCCTTCGGGGAGCCGTCCGGGCGTGTGCCGACCGAGAACATCAGCACGGGTGGCGCGCTGGAGACGGCCGTGAAGTACGAGAACGGAGCGAGGTTGAGGCAGCCGCCTCCGTCATCGGTCAGGACCCACGCGATGGGTCGAGGCAGCAGGGTCTGCGTCATCAGGTGGTAGATGCGCCCAGCCGAGAAGCTCGAGAGGTCGATGTCCATGGCTCGGAGGTAGCACTGGTAGCAGCCTCGGGCCCGGAGCGAACGACTCGGCGCGGTGGGGAGCCCGGTGTCGAACCACTGACTACGCGTGAGTGAGCTAGCGCAGCCTCGCGTCTGACCTCGTCACGCGCCAGGCATCAGCGCGCGCGCCAGCGCGGGTCGGGCCAGGTGGGGGGCAGCCCAGGCCCGGAGCCGGTCCGAGACCTCGAACTTGGCGATGCGTGCCCACGACAGCGTGTGGGCCCCGATCAGATCGGCACAGGTAAATCGCTCGCCGACGAGGAAGGGGCCCTCGCCGAGGTGGTGCTCCATGAAGGCTGCGCTGCGTGCGAAGTCCCACTCGGCGCCTGCGATGGCCTCTGGGCAGCGGTGCTCCTTGGGCCAGGCGAACTTCTGCTTGGCCTTGAGCCACATCGGCTGCTCGAGCTCGGTCGTGAAGAAGGAGAGCCACATGTCATAGCGGGCCCGCTCGTGGGGATCCGTGGGGACGAGGCCGCTGTCGGGAGACCGGGTACCGACCCAGGTGCAGCAGGCTGCGGACTCGGTGAGGACCAGCTCGCCGTCGACCAGGCAGGGGACCTTGCCGAGGGGGTTGAGCGCGCGAAGCTCGGGGTCATGGGGTGAGGCGACGACATGCTCGTAGGCGACGCCTGCCTCCTCGAGCGCCCAGCGCACTCGCGTCGCACGTGTGGGCCGTTCGAATCCGTAGAGCCTCATGCCGCCTCCCGCGGCTCCGCTAACCTCCGAGAGCAACGACAGTGACGCCTCGTGGAGTGGAGCCCTCGGGTGCCGGAGCGAGGCGGTCGACCACACCGGAGGCGCTGACCACGAACAGGCCCTCCTCCTCCGTGAGGACGACCACACCGCCTCCCGGCACCGGGGCGAGGCTCAGAGGCCTGTCGAGGGTGGTCGTCGCCGCGGGGAGCTGGCGTCCCGTCAGTGGATCGAGGCGCATGAGCTGTCCTGAGGACCAGTCCGCGACCCACAAGACACCTCCCGAGAGGGTGACGTCCGTGGCCGCATCCAGCTCTGGAACGTCGAGCGTTGCGACGCGCTCGCCGGAGAGAGGGTTCCATCGCTCGAGGATGGGCTGGCCCACCCACGTGCGGGAGAGGGCGACCCACAGCTCGCCGTCCGGGGTCGCCGTCAGGCCGTGAGCACGGGGAATGGGAGCGTCGTGACCTCCGAGCTCACGGGCCGCTCCGGTGGAGCGGGCGAGCCGCGCTGCGGTGAGTCCGAGGATGTTCTCGGTGTCGTTGCCGAGAGCCCAGAGGGTGCCGTCGGGGGTGACGGCGAGGTCGCAGGGCTCCTCGAGGCGGAGACCGCTCGGGGGGTTCTGCCAGATCAGGCTCTCCCCGGTGCCCAGCCGATGCAGCTCTCCCGTCTCGAAGTCGGCGACCACGACGTCGTCACCGACGGGAACTACGGCAGCGGCGCGAATTCCCTCGGCCTCGACGGGATCGGGCATGGGGGCGCCCGTGCGCCCATCGAGTGCGACGACCCGACCCTCAAGATCGGCGATCCACACCGTCCAAGGCGTCGTCTCTGCCGTACAGCCGGCCATGACGGTCATCGTGAGCACTCCCCGTATGCTGTTCACTGGATCGCTCCCGTCACGTGGCTGACACAATTGTAGCGGAAATGATTCGCATGTGGGAACAAGGTCATGTCGACGTAGGGGAATGACAGAGTGCCGCCATGAAGGAGAAGCGATGCGCCCCATGGTTCTTGGATGTGTGTTCCTGCTCGTGGGCTGTGGCGGCAAGTGAGGTGACACCGCCGACAGCGCCCCGCTGACCCAGACAGAGCCGGACAGCGACACGGATGCGGACAGCGACACGGATGCGGACAGCGACACGGACGCAGACAGCGACACGGACGCGGATGCAGACAGCGACGCGGATACAGACACCGACACCGACACCGACCCGGACCCGGTGTGGCGCCTGCCGGCCTGCGACGGGCTGCTCTTCGACCCGGTCGACATTCGCGAGGTTGCGGTCGTCGGTGACGTGCTCGAGCTGTTCGTCGAGTACGGCGGGGGCTGCGAGACCCACGACTTCAGCCTCTGCTACGCAGACGGCTTCGAGGGCAGCGACCCGCTGTTCGTGAGGGGTCGGCTGTCGCACGACAGCCACTCCGGCCCTTGTGACGCCATCGTGGCCGAGCTCGTCGACGTCGCGCTCGAGCCGCTACCCGATCAGTTCGAGGCCGAGTACGGGCCCGGCGGCGGCTCGATCACCATCGAGCTGGGTGCCTACGGGCCCGTGCTGTACAGCTTCTGAGGCGCTCTGCCCTCAGTTGGCGACGAACCGCCCGAGGACGATGTAGCCGGGCAGCGAGCCGGTCAGGTAGGGCTCGAAGGTGTAGCCGTCGGCGAAGCACTCGTAGGCGAAGATCGGGCCGCCAGGCAACAGCGCCATGGAGCCTGCCGCTGCGCTCGTCGCGGCGCCGGAGAAGTCAGCGCCGGTGAAGTAGTACGGCGTGATCTCGGGAGGCCCGACGATGGTGGCTCCCTCGACCGGGGCACCGGCGGCATCCTGGACGAAGGCCACGAGCGTGCCGTCGACGGCGAGGTCGCCCGCGTAGCCCTGCGCCTCGAGGCCGGCCTGCCAGCCCGGGAGTCCGGCAGTGTTGTCGAGGGAGAAGGCGACGAAGTCACTCAGCGTGCCACCCTCCTCGAGGGCGTTGTAGCTGTCGTATGTGATTCCGGTGGCGGTCGGGGCGACAGTGCCCTCGTCGGCGCAGTCGGAGATCACCACCATCAGTCCGATGGTGCTGGTGGTGACGATGTCGGCGAAGCTGAACGAGCCGTCAGCGCCGACAACGCCCGTAGAGATCACCTCGAGCTCGTCGCCGGCGACGATGGGCGTGGGGTCGGCGAGCGTGGCGCACAGGCCCTCGGCTGCTTGGCTTGCGCCGAAGTCGGCGAGGTTCACGGCCATTCCGCTCAGGCTCCAGGACTTCTCGCCAACGGTCGCCGTGGCACCGGCGGTGCCGGCCGTGCCGGTCGTGTCGGTCGCGGACGTCGCGCTCGTGTCGCCGCTGTCGCCCTTGTCTCCACCGCAGGCAGCCAGCGTCACGGCCGCTGCAAGCATTAGAATTCGCGTCATCGTTCCTCCAACGTCGTGCGTCGTCTCGGACGCAAGTGACCCCATAGCCGCTTCGGCGCGCGCACAGCGACAACATCGCGCCGCGATGAGGTCACGCTCTGGAGAGTGCGCGGACTCGTCGAGGGAACGGAGGGGTCCAGCGCGGGCCGCACGGCGTGACGAGAGGGTAGATCCGTAGTGGCCAGGGACCACTCGTGATCCTGGGAAAGGGTCGCGCGGAGGGAGGGATGCGAAGAGGGGAGCGTCGCGCCGTGCGGCCGGACCGGCCGGCGACTCGGTTGTACCGGCGTGATCCGAGAGGGTCAAGGTCGTAGGGCACAAAGGGCGACATGGCCTCGAAGCTCATGCAGTGCCGGCTGATCAGAACGGGCAGTCGAGGCCCGCTTCGATCGACTTGCCCTCTCGGTCCTCGCGAGATTGCGGATCACGATCCGAGCGCGAGATGACGATCGCCATCGCGTCCGGTCGGGCAGGGATCAGCGCAGGCAGGCCTCGAAGGTGCCGCGGTCGCCATCGTTCCGAAGGTTGACGCCGGTGATGCAGCCCCGCTCAGGCTCGAGCGTGCCTCGGTACTCCGACCCGTGGTCGTAGACGATGCGGAACGACCCTCGACTGACCCACCAGTCGCCCTCGGACGACAGCGACGTGAAGCGTCCGTCGCCCGTGAAGGTCCAGACGGTCTCACCGCAGGGGTCGTCCTCGTAGCAGTAGACCATGTCCATCTCGATGGGGAAGGATGGAACGGCGTCTACCGGTGCGGGCATGAACAGGGTGAGCAGGAGCGGCAGCATGGGAACCTCCACGGTTGCGGAAGCGTACCGGCTGTGGGGTCGCAAGAGCCTCCCGGCGGGCTCCTCTTACCGAGTTCTGACTCAGTCCTCTCCGCTCAAGTAGTCTTCTGCCGCGTCAAAGGCCTGGTCTGTAGCCGTCTTTACGGTTCCGAGCTGAACGGCGTCCGACGAGCCGGCGACGTCCGCCTCGGACCACAGCACCTGGTAGCGAAGCGTGCGGTCGCGGTCCGGGACCCACGTGTCGAGGCTGAAGGACTGCCAGATGGTGCTCTTGCCGTTGGCGCCCTCGGCACTCTCCTTGATCCACGACCGAGACACCAGGGCCCGCTCGCCGCTCTCCATCTCGACCCAGCGGATGTTCTTGTACAGAGTGAAGTCGACCGTCATCAGGAGGTTCTTTCGCTCGACGTCGTTCACCGTGATCAGAACCTCGCACTCTTCGCGCGCGAAGCAGCGTGGGTCGTCGGTCTCTGGGAAGCTGCGCTGGTAGAACACCGCGCTGGGCTCGACGGGGAGCTGGTCGCGCTCGGTCTGGATGCGCGCGTGGTCGAGGACGGGGAAGGCGCTCTCCACGGCGACACCGACCGCGATGGTGTCGGACAGCTGCCGTCCACCCGGTCGCTCCAGGCCCTCGACGTCGATGGCGTTGATCGACGAGATCTCCCACGAGCGGTCCATCACCGAGACTTCGAACGAGAGGTCCTCGCCGCGTAGGTAGGCCGCGAGGTTGTCGACGCCTGCTGACAGCACCCGCGGATCCTCGGCGTCCCACTCGCGGTAGAGGTAGTGACTCAGCTCGTCCAGCTCCTTGGGTGCCTCCGGTGGCCGTCCGCAGGCGACCAGGGTGGCCAAGACCAACAGGCCGTGCATCTTCCCTCCTCTGACGCGAAGGGTAGCGCGCTGTGCAGCAGGTGCCGCAGAAGGATCGGCAGGTGACGGGGCGTGGGGGCTCTGAGATGACGGTCGGGCCGTTATTTTGGCGAAGTTTTCAGTTGCAGCTTGCGGGTTGGTAGAACATGTTCTACTACAGGGTAGAACGTGTTCTACTGGAGGTCACGTGTCCCCACAGCCCGTGCGGACCATCGCCCGGCTCACCGCCTGGCCGCGCATCGTCTTCCACCTGGTCCGCTACAGCGTCGATCGAGAGAGAAACCTGTCTTCTGCCTTCGACGCGGATGACTGCACGAGACACCTGAGGGCGTCCGACGAGTCGATGCGGCGGATCTTGGAGGACCCGGCGAGTCGCGACTTCGTGGAGCGCCGCTTCCTCGACCTCGAGATCGACCTGGAGCGCTTCCGAGCGCTTCCGGCGGGTACCCTGGGCCGCTCCTTTGCGGACTTTGTCGAGGGGGGGGCCTTCGATCCCGACCTCACCCGGCCGGACCGCCTGAGCCCGACGTGTGACAAGACCTACGTGCTGTACCGCATGCGCCAGTGTCACGACATCTGGCACGTCGTGACGGGCTTCGATGCCTCTCACGAGGGCGAGGTGGGGCTGCAGGGCTTCTCGCTGTCCCAGGTGCACAGCCCTATGTCGGCCATCGCGCTCGCCGCGACCACCATCGACATGCTGCTCGGGCCCTACACGACGTCCTCGATCCGGGGCACGATGTCAGCGCTGGCGGTGGGCTGGGAGCTGGGCCAGCGTGCGCGCCCCCTCTTCGGCGTCGACTGGGACCAGCACTGGGAGCGTCCGCTCGCCGACGTTCGCGCAGAGCTGGGACTGGGCTGTGGCGACGGGCTCCAGGTCTCACGGCCCGCAGCATGACGGCATGGAGCCACGCGCTGAGCCTCACGGGAGAGCAGGCGCTGCGAGGGGAGCGTGCGCTCGCGCGCGTCGCGGTCACCCGTCTGCTGCAAGATGGGGCCCTGCAGATGCTCTCGGCCCTCGGGCGGGCTGCCGATGCCGTGGTGGCGCCTGGGCGCGTGCCGGTTCGGGAGCCCCTGTTCGTCGTGGCTCCGCCACGCAGCGGGACGAGCCTGCTCTTCGACCTGCTCGAGCGGGATCCGCGGAACGTCACGCCCCCGCTCTACCAGACCCTGGTTCCTAGCGTCACGCTGGCGAGGGCGGTCCGCGCCGCCGCTCGCGTGGATCGTGCTCTCGGTGGTCAGGCGACACAGCACTGGGCGGGCTTTCAGGAGCGCTTCTTCGCCGACTATGACGCCGTCCATCGCACTCGCTTTGACGAGGCCGAGGAGGACACGTTGACGTTCGCGCGGACGCTGTCGTGTCCCTCTGTCACCTACACGTTCCCGTTTCCCGCTCACCTCCGACAGACCTGGTCGCTCGATGATCGACCACAGGCGGAGCAGGAGCGCGTGATGGCGGGCTACCGACGCATCGTCGAGGCTCACCTGACGGCTGCGGGAGTGACCCAGCCGCGCTTCTTGATGAAGAACGTCTTCAGCGCGGGCAGGCTGGGTGCACTGAAGCGCACCTTCCCCGATGCGCGCTTTGTTCATGTCGCCCGGCACCCCTACGACGTGATCCCGAGCACTGCGCAGATGCTGATGCAGTCGTACTGCATCGGCCTGCCGGATGGAGTGAGCCCTCGCCCAGCGCGCGACCGCCTGTGCTGGAGACCTGTGGGCGAGCTCGTGATCGACCACCTCAAGCGCTTGCTGCGGCATCAAGAGGCCTCGGCTCCTGGGTGCTGGGTCACGCTCGACTTCAGAGAGCTGGTCGTCGATCCGGTTGGCCAGGTAGAGCGGGTCTACGAGGGCTTCGGCTGGTCCATGGGCGAGGCACATCGGGCGAGCCTTCGGCAGGCGGCAGCGCGGAAGGACACATTTCGCTCCGCGGCCCGACGCCCCACCCTCGCCGACTTCGGCTGGACCCCCGAGCAGGTGTTCTCGGCGATGCCCGAGGTCTTCGAGGCCTGGGGCTTCCGACCGTAGGGACACCGCACGGTCGTCGTGACCGCTTGGGGTGAGACGGCCTCAGCTGCCGAAGAGGTCGATCACGCCAAGCTCGAGCGCCCACAGGTAGGCGGCGATCCGAGGCACGCGCAGAAGCGAGATCAGCAGGTAGCGCTGCACCGGGAGGCCGAGGCTGCCGCTCGCGTAGGAGAGGAGGCTGTAGGGCAGTGGGGTCACGGCTGCGCACGCGAGAGCGTAGCCACCGTACCGGTCGAAGAGGCGCTCGGCCCGAGCGACGCTGTCGCCCGAGCGAGCCACGAACCAGGCGCTGTCTGCGAAGCGTCTGGCGACCACGTAGCCGGTCAGTCCGCCCAGCATGCTCCCTACCGAGCCCGCCGCCACCACGACGGGGTAGGGCATTCCGCCGATGCGCGCTGCGGCGAGGTAGGCATCCGGCGGGATGGGAACTGTCAGAAAGTCGGACAGGTAGACGCCGACGAGGACTCCCCAGGCGCCGAACGTGTCGACGAAGACCCGCGACGCCCAGCTCACCTGATTCGGCATCAGGAGCCCGAGGAGGGCGGTGCCTGTGACGATGAGGAGGACGCCTCCTGCCGTCTGCAGGATGGCCTTCTCCGGCGACAGCTCCTCTGACACGAACAGGCTCCGGGCGCCGAGCGGCGTAACGCAAGCTCGACCGACTGGCCTGCCGGGGGACGCGGGTGGAGAAGCGACCCTCGTCCGGTCCTCATGAGCGCGTGGCGCTCTCACCCCGCCTCGCGTGAGGTTCGACGATCAGCTAGGGAGTGGTGGGGAGGCCTCACGCGCGCATCAGAGTCGGCCAGCATGAGTTCCGCCATTGTGTTGCTGGTCGCAGCCATGGCCTGTGACACACGTCCGACCTCACGCCGGGCGGGCGACGTCAATGATCTTCAAGCGCAGCTCGATGCGGTAGCAGAGCAGATCGAGCAGGCGAGGGTGGAGCGTCAGGCGGCAGACGAGGCCCAGGATGCGGTGGTGGCCGAGCTCAGCGTGCTGCGTGGTGAGGAGCTCGGGCGCGTAGCGGCTGATCTCGACCTGCTGACCGGAGCAGTCGACGAGGCCGGCGCGTCCACGGAGGAGCACGTCGACTGGCTCGAGAGCACCGGCTACCCCATGGCCGAGAGCGCCTCGTCGCTTCGAGGGCGCTACGACGGTGTCGCCACCCGCAGCACCGGCATCGAGACGGCGACGGAGCTCGCGGGTCGGTACGCCGTTGAGCTCGACGCGAGCCTCGGCGCCTCTGCACCGCCCTCTCTCCTGCTCGCGGGCATGCTGCGCATGATGTTCGCGGTCGACACGCTGAACCATGCCCTGCGCTTCACTGGAGACCTGCGGGTCGTCGACGGCTCCGGCGCCACCCTTCCGGGTATCCCGGGCCTAGGCAACGTCATCGTCGGCTACGACGAGGGCGACGTGGACGCCAAGACCGCCTCACACTCACTGGTGGTCGGTCCGTTCCACGACTATGCCGGCTCGAGCAATGTCATCTTCGGCCGGAGCAGTGGGGTCGATGGCAACGGCGGAGCGGTGCTCGGCGGCAGTGACAACACCGTCTCGGCGGGCTTGGCGGTGGTCGTCGGTGGGGTCGGCAGCATCGCTGACGAGGCGTTCAGCGTCCTGCCGTGAGCGCCTCGACGACGAGTCCCATGCGGAGCAGGTCGTGGGCAACGTCGTCGATGACAACTTCGTCCCGCAGCACGCCCTCGACGCGGAACCCCAGCCGCTGATTGAGGCGCACGTTCTCGCTGTTCGTCGCTAGGGTGTAGAGGAAGATCTTGCGGAGTCCGAGTGCGTGGATGCCGTGGCCGACCCACAGCCGCGCCGCCTCGGTACCGAGCCCGCGCCCGCGCAGAGAGGGCTCGCCGATCAGCTTCCGGAGCTCGGCCCGGCCTTGCTCACGATCGACCTGCAGGTAGCCGACGAGGCCGATCGGTCTGCCGCTCGGCAGGGTGACCACGCCGAGCACGCTGCGCGGATCGTCCAGCAGCTCATCGACACTGTGAGCGCTCCCCGTGGAGCGAGAGGAGAGGAAGTACCGTCCTCTCGGGTCTGTGCACCACGCCTGCAGCAGCGGTCGGTCGGTGGGCAGGACCGTGCGAACCTGGACGTGCTCACCGAGCAGCGGCAGACTTCCAGCGGAAGCCTGCGGCAGCGGTCGGGCCTCGAGGGCCTCGTCGAGGAGCACGCTCACGAAGCGGACCCAGTCCTGGAAGCCGAACCCGTAGCTGGCCCCTTGGGTGAGGAGGGTGTGGGCGAGTGCGCGGAGCGTGGTGTCGGGGATGGGGGCCATGGGGAAGTCTACTCGGCGTATCCAAGAGCCTCTAGCAACTGGGACAGCGGAGGGGGGACCTCGGCGTCGTCAGGCCTCAGGGAACGACC
>PKDJ01000245.1 GCA_002862545.1 Pseudomonadota bacterium | reverse complement strand
GAGCCCGCTCCCAGGGATCGGCCTCGTCGTCGGCCGGGATCTCACGGAGTGTGTCGACCGCGCCCAGAAGGACGACGCTCACGAAGCCCGAGAGTCCTCCTGCCGCCAGGTGGGTCACGCTGATTCCACCAATCCAGGCGTAGAATGACTTGGGTACGCCGAGAGCGAACGCGACGCTGAGGTCGGCGGCCAGCCGGCCAACAGCCAGCACGGTGCCAAACGCCGCGTACAGTGGAACACTCCTCGGCAGTCGTCTCACGATGGGATGCAGCAGGTCGACGATCAGCCCAGGCACGACGTGCTTGGGGATCTCGAACACTCCGTAGCGCCCGTCACCCGTCAGAAAGGCGAGCACTCCCATCGTCAGGCCACATGCCGTCGCACCAAACGGGGTCGCCGTGAGCTCGCCGCCGAGGATGTAGAGCGGCAGCATCACGGCGTTCTTGTGTCCTGGCGCAACAGGCAGCCCCGGCAGGGTCTTGAGCCACTTCAAGCCGAGCATGACCCCCGCGACGCCAGCAATCACGGCGGCATCCCGCACGACGTCAGGCTCGACGTCCGGATGCTCCTCCTGCAGTCGAGCCTCTGCTCTCGCGATCGACGCCCGCAGCGGCGACACGAGCATCTCCGAGTCGGCCTCGCGCACCGCTCTCCAGTACCGCTGCACCTTCTCACGCAGCGGCTTGCCATCTCGGTTGCGTCCACGCCCACCACCGCCGCCACGTCGGCCGCCGCCGGGGGCGCTCTCGAGCAGTCCGAGGGTGGCGTCCATGGCGAGTGCCACACGGGATGGCACGCCGAGTCCACGCAAGGCTCTGGTCACGTCGGCCGGATCTCCGGTCGCGCGGGCTGCCGTCGATGCGTAGACGACACAGAGGAGGCGCAGGAACATCTGGCCCGCAATCGCCGCACCCGATGGGTAGGCCGTCACACCCCACGCACCGAGACCGATCCACACCCCGTCGCCCGCATCCTTGTCGGGCAGCAGTGCAAAGGTCAGCAGCAAGAAGAAGCCGAACACCGACAGCTTCCGGAGAGTACGCAGCAGCGCGGACGTCGGCGCCCCAGCCGACAGGGCCAGCCCGACGTTCACCGGGATCAGGACCGCGGCGACGGGCCAAGGTGTGACGAACACTCCGACGGCGATGCCGAGGAGCCAAGCGAGACGGAGGTAGGGATGAAAGGTCACGGGGCGGGAACCTACACCAGCACGGCTGCCGCAAGCGACATCACACCGACCGCCGACAGCCCCAAGGCCCCGAAAGCTCCCCACCAAGGTGGCGCCTCGGTCTCTGCCTTCAGCGCAGTGGTTCCATCGTGCCGGTGGCGCGCAAGGTGGAGAGCCCCCTCGGCCAGAGCCCACAGGCCCCCCAGTGAGGCTCCCCAGACGAAGGCCCACTGCGAGACGTGCCCCAAGCTGAAGCACGCGTGCAGAGCGAAGAGTCCGAAGACCCCGAGAATGCCCAGACGAAGGCTGCCAGTGGCGTTCAAGCGCCCGACCCGCGCGACCTCGAGCGCCCCCTCGCACGACTCACACACGCGGCCCCAGGGCGACAGCACCAGATCATGCTCAGTGTAGAGGGTTCGACAGCGCGCACAGCAGGCCTCGGCCGTCGAGCGAGCGGGCTTGGCCCAGCTGGCGCGCCGCCGAGCGATACGATCGAGCGTCTCTCGACGCGCGTCGCGCTGGCCGCTAGCAGATCGACCCACCGACTGCCTCGCCCCCATGAGCCCTCCCCCACAGAGGCAGTAAATCCCCCCTCGACAGCTCCCGCCACAATCGTGACTCAACCCGACGCAATCCACCGTCAGGCAACAGGCGACGAGCCCGAACACCGACTACGGTTCGCAGAGGAGGTTCCGTGACGACACTCGACTACACCGTCCCCGTGACCCGCCTGGATGGCACTCCGACCGACCTCACCGAGCACGAGGGCAAGGTCCTGTTGATCGTCAACACGGCGAGCCGCTGCGGCTACACGCCCCAGTATGCTGGCCTCGAGGAACTCTGGCAGGACCTCGGTACACGCGGTCTGACCATCCTGGGATTCCCCTGCAACCAGTTCGGCATGCAAGAGCCCGGAACGGCCAGTGAGATCCAAGAGTTCTGCCAGCTGCGCTACGGCGTCTCGTTCCCGCTGTACGAAAAGATCGACGTGAACGGCCCGAACACTCACCCGCTCTATGCACAGCTCAAGCTCGCCGCTCCCGGTCTGCTCGGTAGCCACCCCGTGAAGTGGAACTTCACGAAGTTTCTGGTAGACCGGAAGGGCAACATCGTTCGCCGCTACAGCTCCAGGGACACACCCGAGTCCATCCGCGCGGACATCGACGCCCTCCTCTAGTCAGCGCCCAGCGCGCCCTCCCCCTGCTGGCCGCGTGACTGGAGAGGCGACCGAGCAAGGGCGGTCCGCCTGGAGCAGGCCGGGGCGCCGCGGCTCGACGGTGTCGGGCAGCACCACGAACACTCGGCCGGCAGAGGCTCTGAGCACATGCCCGCCGAGCGCTCGCGCGCGGTCGATCCACCGGCGGATCATCGGCCATCGGCAGCGGCGCTCTGCCTCGTCCTCGCTCTCGAACGGACCATGCCGCACCTCGCCACCACGATCCTCCACACAGACCCAGACGCCCGACTCGTCGCGTCGAAGGAACAGGCGGTAGTGGTGGGTTGCGGCCATGCCGCCAGTGTCGCAGCCTGGCCGGACACAAAATGTCCGGCGGACAACGCTTGGTTTCAGCCTGACTGACTCTCGTGAGACAGCTCACCAAAAGAGGGAGCCCGATGTCTCTCCGAGGACGATCCAAGCCGCGCAAGGGACCACAACCCGTGCTGGTGCGCATCCGGGTGCCGAGCCCTCGTCAGCTGTTGACTGTGAGCCGAGCCCTCACGAGCAACGCGATCCTGTCTGCGTAGTGCTCGAGACCGGGCACCTCGATGCCAGGCTTCGTGGCCTGATCATCCCAGCGACGTAGCCGAATGGCATCGTCGGCGTAGGGGTGGGCCTCGAAGCCCTCCGCCTGCCAGTCTTCATACACGCCGCCCTGTTGGTCGAGGCGTCGCAGAGACTCCTGGGAGAGGCCATCACGGTAGGCGTCATCACGAGCCAGATACCGCTTCGCCTCGACGTGCAGACGCACGGGCTCGCTGACCTCGGGCCCAAAACTACGGCCGAGGAAGCGCGCCCCGAGACGCTCGTGCTGGCGGTCGTCGCCGCTGGCGTTCGACACCTCCGAGCCTAGGAGAAGCCCGACATCGTGGAGCAGTGCCGCCACCACGAGGGCGTCCGAGGCCCCATCGGACTCGGCGAGCGCTGCGCACTGCAGCGCGTGCTCGAGGAGCGTGACCCCCTCGTCGCCGTAGATCGCCCCTCCGCGCGTGCGCAGCCAGTGGACGCCATCCTTCCGCATACCCGCTCCCGGCGTGACCCGTCGGTTAGCCTGCCGCACCACTGCCTGCGAGGGTCACCGCCCACCTCGAGGCGCCGTGACGACCAGCCCGACGGCAACCGGAGCCCACGCGTGCACGCCCACCAGACACTGATCACGAACTTCTACAACGCCTTTCAGCGGCGTGATCATGCCTCCATGGCTGCAGCTTACACACCGGACGCGCGCTTCTCCGACCCCGTCTTCTCCGACCTGCGTGGCGCTCGTATCGGCGGCATGTGGCGCTTTCTGTGTGAGGGCGGCTCCGATCTGCAGATCATGTTCTCGGACGTCCACGCCGACGACGAGGTCGGTCGCGCTCACTGGGAGGCGACCTACTCCTTTGGTCGCCGACGTGTTCACAACATCATCAAGGCCAGCTTCACCTTCGAGGACGGTCGGATCGCCACCCACACCGATCAGTTCGATCTCACGCGCTGGATGCACATGGCCCTCGGCCCTGCGGGCCTCGCGCTCGGCTGGCTTCCGCCGGTTCAGGGGCTGCTCCGGCGGCAGGTGGGCAACCAGCTCGACCGATTCTGTGAAAAGCGTGGGATTGGCTGACCGCTCCACCGCGCGCGATCAGTCTCCGAACTCCAGCGCATCGTAGCTCTCCAGCAGCTCCTGGAGCCGAGCATGCGCAGCAGCCACGTCCGGCGGCAGCGTCTCCGTGTCGAGCGGCGGGCCGTCGTCGTGCCCCTCCAGCACGAAGAACTCCTCCACCCCGTTCTCTCGAACGAGCTTGTGTGAGCCGTCGGAGACTCCTTGCTTGACGAAGCTGTAGGGGCCCGGCCCCACGGGCATGAACTGCTCGAACCACACGTGGTCTCGCCCACCCGCAACCGACGAATCGACCAGGACCGGAAGCGGGCTGACGGCATCCGAGGCTCCCTCGACCGGCGCCCCGACGAGCTCCGATGCGAGCGCGAACACATCGGCCGCGTGGACCAGCGCGTCACTGACCCCCGGCGACACCATCGGGCCCGTGACGACCAAGGGCACCCGAACGCCCCCCTCTCGGAGGGTGCCCTTCGCTGACGATGGTCTCCACGGGGCGCGTGTGGCCTCCATCGGCGTTCCGTTGTCACCCATCACCACGATGGTGGTGCGCTCTCGCACATCGGGCTCCAGAGCAGCGAGGAGCCGACCAAGCTCGGTGTCCATCGCCGTGATCATGCTGTCGTAGAGGTCGGCGACCTCCTCACCACCGGGGGGCCCGGCCAGATCGTGAGGAGCCTGGTGAAACGGGGAGTGTCCAGCATTGAAGCCAACCCACATCAACCAGGGCTCGGGCAGGTCCGCGAGGTGAGCGACCGCGTCGTTCACCGTGTCCGTGGTCGCGTACTCCCTGTGCACTCGCAGCTTGCCGCGGTCGTTCTTGTCCCACTCCGTGTAGGTCCCCGGCCCCTCGACGATCAGCGGCCGGTTCAGGTTGCCGGGTGCCCCCTGGAAGTGCGTGAAGCCCTGGAGCATCGGATGCTGCAGTCCGCTCGGCCCCATCCAGCCCGCGAGGTGCCACTTGCCAAAGGCCGCCGTCGCGTAGCCCGCAGCCCCAAGGACCTCCGCGAGCGTGACCTCGCCGAGGGGAAGCTCGACCTCAGTGTTCAGCCGTACGTCGATCACGTACCCGATGCCCGTACGGGAGGGATGACGCCCGGTCAGCATCGTGGCACGCGTCGCCGAGCAGTAGGGGTGCGCATAGGCCCTCGTGAAGCGGAGCCCCTGGCTGGCTAGCGAGTCGACGACCGGAGTGCGCGGCGGCTGCGGATGCTCGCCGTAGGCTGCGACCTTGTCCACGCCCACGTCGTCCATCACCACCACGAGCAAGTTGCCGCCCCACGTCTCGACGGTCACCGACTCCTGCAGGCCGTTCCTGTCCGAGCAGGTCCACGTCTGACCCGCGCGCACGACCCCCGACGGCACACTCTCGCCGTACGGCACGGAGACGCCATCGACCATCCAGGAGATCGGCCCCTCTGCGCGACACTCCAGCGCCTCGTAGTCGCGAGGCACAGCGGGTGAGATCACGGGGAGCGCTGAGGAGCTGGAGTCCACAGACGTGTCTGTAGGACTCGACGCCGGGCTCTCGGAGGAGGTGCTGGAGCCTGTGGACGCGAGCGCCGAGTCGCGGGTCGCGATCTCGGTACCCGAGCCTGGCTTCGGCTCGCCGTGCGGGCCGGTGCAAGCCAGGAGCAGCCCGATGCAGATCATGGAGGCCATCCAGGGGTAGGGTCTCGGTAGGAGGCATTCGTGTTCTGGCAGGCCCCAGCTTTGCACACAGCCCTGTTCGTCCTGCTGCTGCTGGCCGTCGCGGAGGCTCTCGCTCGCGTCTGCTCGCCCCTGCGCCGGCTCGGCCTGCCCGCCTCGATCGTCGCTGGCTCCCTCGGATTAGCACTCGGACCCGACATTCTCGCCATGCTCCCCCTCGACCGGAGCGTGCTCGAGCTCGCGGTCTACCATGGCCTGGGACTGATCTTCATCGCCCTCAGTCTCCAGACACCGAGGGGCGAGAGCGCAGGACCGGACGCGCGCGCAATGGGCTTCGCCATCCCGACGATGATTGCGCTCCAGACTGTGATTGGACTTGGCTTCGTGCTGCTCATGACCACCGTGAGCGAACCGACCCACCCAGGCCTGGGTCTCCTGCTGCCGCTCGGCTTCGAGCAGGGACCGGGCCAAGCCCTCGCCATGGGCACCGCCTGGGAGGCCTCCGGACTCACCGACGGCAGGCAGCTCGGGCTCATCCTCGCAGCCGTCGGCTTCGGGTGGTCCGTCGTCGCGGGGATCCCGTTGGTGGCTTGGGGACGCGCCGAGGTGACCGGAGCCAGCCAGACCACACCCGCGTCGGTGTCTCCGCCGGCCCCACCCCCAGCTCCAGGCGGTCTCGGTCCACTCTCACGGCAGCTCGTCGCGATCGCAGCGGTCTACTCTGCCACCTGGGCGACCTGCGCAGCCCTGTCGGCAGCGCTGGCCTCCGCACCCGACATCGCGGCGATGGTCTGGGGCTTTCACTTCATCTTCGGGGCCGGTCTGGCGATTCCGGCGAGGAAGCTCCTCGCACGAGCCCCTGGCGAGCCGATCCTCCATGACGAGACCCTCGGAGACATCGCCTCAGTCACGGTCGACGTGATCACCTGCGCCGCCATCGCTGCCATCGAGGTCGCCGTGCTCCAGGCCCACCTGCTGCCGATCGCCGTCCTGTCGACCCTCGGCGGCGTGGGCACTCTCGTGGCCTGCGTGTGGCTGTCACGACGTGCGTTTCGCTCGGCTCCCTTCGAGCACTGTGTCCTGTGGTTCGGCATGTCCACAGGAACGCTGCCTATGGGGCTGGCACTCCTTAGGGTGCTCGACCCGCAGCTGCGCAGCCCAGCCCCCCTGTCGGCCGTCCTCGGCTCGGCCATCGCCGTCCCGATGATTGCCCCCATCGTGCTCGGTATCCACCCTCTGCCCATCGCGGGCTGGTCCGACGGAGACCCCAGCGCCACCTGGGCTGCCCTCGGCCTCACCCTGGCCTACCTACTCATCCTCGTCGTGGCGTGGTGGAGACTAGGCGGACTCAGACTCCGCAGCCAGAGCTGACTCGTTCCGGCAAAAAAGTCCTGGAGTTCGCTCGCCGGGGGTCATCGCGGACCGGCCGCCAAGGCCCACATCCGCAGCCTCGCACAGGCGAGTGCAGGACTGAACTATATACATTCTCCCATACCTTTCATAGTTTCAAGCCACTGGAGGACCGATGCTTCATCTCCTGGCCGCACTCACACTGCTGACCCCGACCGACGCCGTGGCCTGCGGTGGCTTCTTCTGCAACAACAGCACGCCCATCGACCAGTCCGCCGAGCGCATCGCCTTCGCCGTCGACGAGGCCGCTGGCACCGTCGAGGCACACGTCCAGATCTTCTACACGGGCTCGGCCGAGGAGTTCGCGTGGGTGGTGCCCACCCCGACCCAGCCCGAGCTGTTCCTGTCCACCGACGCACTGTTCACCGAGCTCTCCTGGCGTCTGGAGCCGCGCTTCAACCTCAACTGGTACGAAGAGGGCCGCTGCGAGTGGGGCTCCTACGGCACCGCCGGCGGCACCGGAACGGGCGGCGGCGGGTACTACGACTACTCGGCCTCCTCTGCGCCCGAGTCCGGCGTCGTCGTCGTGGAGGAGAAGAAGGTCGGCCCCTACGAGACCGTCGTGCTCAAGGCCGACGACGAGGCGGCACTCCTCGACTGGCTGCAGGCGGCTGGGTACGACCTGCCTGACACCCTGGACGCCGCGTTGGCGCCGTACATCACCTTCGACGCCTACTTCGTGGCCCTGAAGCTGGCGAAGGACGAAGACGTGGGGGACATCGCCCCCCTCGGAATGACCTACCCGGGCACCCGCCCGATGATCCCGATCCAGCTCACGTCGGTCGCCGCAACACCCGACATGCGACTTGAAACCTACGTCTTCGGTAGCCATCGCGCCGTACCCGACAACTACCTCCACGTGCAGATCAACGAGGCTGCCATCGACTGGCTCGGCTACGGCAGCAACTACGAATGGGCGATCACACAGGCTGCCAACGAGGCCGGCGGGCAGGCCTTCGCGACCGACTACGCAGGAGATACCTCGCTCGTCGACGGCTCGCTCTATCGTGAGGGCATGTGGGACACCGGCCCCTTGGCCATGCTCGACGATCCCATCGCGTTCATGGAGTACCTGATGGGGTACGGCTTCCCATCGAACAACGCCCTGCTCGAGGCACTCTCCGACACGATGCCGCCACCAGACGGCATCGACGCGCAGGACTTCTACAACTGCGTCTCCTGCTACGCCGATGAGCTCGAGGACTACGAGTTCGACCCCGCCGCGGCTGCCGCAGCCATCGAAGAGCGGGTGGTCGAGCCGATGCGGCGGGCCGAGAGACTGTTCGATCACGCCTGGGTCTCCCGCATGACGAGCAGCATCTCGCCGGTCGAGATGACGGTCGACCCGCACTTCGTCTTCAACCCCGACATGGGAGCCGTCGACAACGAGCACTTCGCCGACATCTACGTCATGTGCGGCGCCGGTGGCAGCTGGTGGGACAGCAGCCGACGCCTGGAGCTTCCAGACGGTCGGGTCATCATGGTGCCGAGTGAGGAGTGGCTCGCCGAGCAGGGGCTCACCTACGCCGAGTTCATCGAGGGGCTGACCACCCACTACGCGAAGATCATCGAGGACGCCTCGTCCTCCGGGGAGCCCGAGGTCTTGTTCGATCTGTCTCAGCTCGACTACGACTCCATCGATGAGTGGAACGATTCCTTCACCGACGCCACGGAAGACGCCCAGGAGGATGGTGCTGCGAAGGGCTGTGGCTGCAGCACCGGGGGGTCCTCCGGCACGCTGGCGCTGGGTCTGGTCGCGGGCGCACTCGTCCGTCGACGCCGCCACTGAGCCACCCAGGCGCCGGAAGGGCGCTCTGCCTCGTGGGTTAGAGGGAAGCGGAGGAGGCACGTGCCTGCTCCGCTGACCGGACCTGGGAGCACTCATCATCACGTGGCTCGCCGCCGTCGCACTAGCGCAGGCCCCGGTCGACACGCTCCGGGCCATTCCTCTGCCCGACCGGTCCGTGCCGATGCTCGAGGGACGGCGCAAGCACCTCAGCCCAGAGTCCGCGCGCCGCATCCGCGTCGAGGCCTGCCCGGAGCACCTGCCGCAGGGAAGCCGCGCCTGGGACAACCTCGCCGAGGCCGTCTCCACCCTGAACGCGGCGCGACGTGTCGCCCTGCACCTGGAGCTCGTGCCCGCCGAGCGACACCTCGACCCCAGGCGCTTGTTCGCTGTGCCCCGACCGACCGATCCACCCACGATTCGCGTCGACTTCTCCACCGAGAACCCCAAGGGAGGCGAGCTGAAGGCGTCTGGCGCCGCATTCCAGTTCCACACGGCGAGCAAGGCCTGGCGCTGGGGCGACGACGGGCAGAGTCTTGCAACCCACTCGGGTGTCGTGGCCTTCAACCCGGAGCGGGGCTTTCGGCGGCACATGGCCGCACCTCGACCCGGAATGCCCGGCTACGATCCCGCGAACGCTCCCTCTCTAGGCGTTCTGTCCCACGAGCTTGGACACCTGCTCGGCTTCGGCCACGACGAGAAGCGCAAGGAGCCCGAGCTGGTCGGCCTGGCGGTCCACCGCGGCTCCGGCCGGCACGTGACCGACGGGGTCAAGGCCGACGGCACCATCCGGACAGGCGCGGACCAACGCCAGGGCAAGATCAGCGCCTACACGCAGTGGGCTCTCGAGAGGCGCTACCCGGTACAGACGCCGGTACCCGACCAGAAGCCCGAGTGGCACCTGCACGAGGTCGTCGCCTTCCCCGAGACACCGCCGTGGGTCACCGATCCCGATGGAAAAATGCTGCAGTCCTGGGAGCTGTCGGACCTCGTCCCTGATCGGCTGCGCGCGACAGCCCAGGGCTACGTGGACTGTCGCACAGGCAAGGCTCCAGTCCTGTACATCCAGTACTCCGACACCAGCAACGTCGCGTCGGATGCCGACCTGCGGGTCTCGGTCACCCTGGGTCACCTCGGCACCGTCGCCGAGCGCACACACCGCGCACAGTACGCCGATGCGCCGTACGTACAGTACACCTGGACCCGCACCCTGCACCTCGACACCGCGGCGCCGAAGCTCGATGTCACACAGGAGCACACACTCCCGCTGCGCATCAGCGTGGGTGACCCGAGCCAGGACATCGACCCGACGGACAACGTCTTCGACAAGCCCATCACCCTGCTGCCAGCAGACACGCGCGACCGCCGCTGCCTGGACGACCGCTCGGGTGGGCCGCGCTAGCACTGGCGCAGTACCGCTGCTTCGCTGCGCCGGTGGGGGACGTCGAGACCAGGAGCGCCAGCAAGGCGTCTGGCCGCTGCCGCGTCCGCGCGACTCGCCTCACTCCGCATGCATGCCTCGCGCGCATCGGCGGCTCCAACCAGCTGGGTGACGACGACGAGCGCATGCCTGGCGGACCTCCCACTCGTCAACATGTCGGGTCACACGGTTGTCTGTAGCGATGAAGCGCTGCTGCAGACGGTACACTGTGGCCGGAGGGCGCGTGGCGAGGGGTCGACGACCGTCACCGACTGTGCTCCGGGGGCTGCTGCACCCGGCTCACGGTCCACTGGTCAGAGCGGAGCTCCGAGGGGGGACGACCGGCGCCTCCTTGGAGGGACTGGCCGTGATCGACACCGGTGCCTCCATGTCAGCCGTCGATCGCGGCGCAGCCCTCGAGCTGGGCCTCGAGACCTTCGGGGCAGCCAGCTGGTTCGCGGTCACCGGTGGCGAGCGTCCGGTCGCCCCACTTCGGCGCGCTCAGATGCGTCTGGGTGAGGGCTCGATCTACTGGGAGCTCGATCTGATCGAGGTCGCTGGACTCGACGAGTCGGTCGCGGGATACCGCGCGCTGCTCCTGATCGGCTGGGACTTCCTCCGCACCTGTCAGCTCCACGTCGATGGTCCAGCCGGCACCTGGAGTCTCCAGCTTCCCGCTGTGCGCGGCCCTGCACGCCGGCGACGCTAGCGGCACAGGGTCCATGACATCCTGAGGACAGTGCGCCCATGCGCTCGCGTGGTCTCATACGTTACGGGAGCTCGATGGACCGAAAAGCACACGCTCTGGCCTACGCCGAAGCCCGGCGACGCGCGCATACGCCGCGCACACTCGGGCTTCGAACCGGGATCCCACAGCCTGCAGCTCGCATGATCCTCGAAGATCTGACCAACCGCGGCGAGCTCACCAAGGTCGCGCCCGGCACCTACGGCCGCCACCTCGGCGACGCCGTCCGGATCTGGGCGCTCCCGATCTTCGTCGGTGTGGCGCTCCTCGGCGCCCTGGCGATCCTGGCCTGAGGCCAGCCTACTCGCAGGGCTCGAGCAGCTCTCCCTCGAGCACCACACTGGCTGAGTCCAGGTAGGAGCCCGAGCAGCAGTCGTCGACGTGCGTGACCACGACGCGATTCCGCTCACCCGGCACGACATGATCGGCCAGGTTCGAGGTGCCAGAGCCCCCCAGGAAGACGTAGCTGCCGGGCTCGATGTAGCCCCCGGGGTACATCGAGTTGAAGATCGTCACCATCACCCCGTCGTCGATGCCACTGAAGCGGATCTCGAAGCGGTCGACGTCGAGCCCGGCGGGAATGTCGACGAAGGTCTGGAAGTAGGTGAACTCGCCGGCCGCCCGACATCCGGCACCAGCGGCACAGAGCGTCGAGTAGATGCTGTAGTCGATGATGTCGGGGTCGGGTGCACCGACCCAGCCGGGGTCCCCCTCGGGAGGAACACTGCTGTGGACGTACTCCTCGACCGCACCGTGCCTGGGCATGACGTACGGGAACCACTGCAGACCCTCGCCGTCGTTCTGCTGCCAGTCGGTGAGGGTCGGAATGCCGTACCACTCGATGCAGCCGTTGCCGCGGAGCTGTGACTCGAGCTCCGGCGCGCCAGGATCGTCGCTGCGCACGCCGAAGGTCGCCTCGTCAGGGCTCTCGTCGACCGGAGAGTAGCGGACCTCCACGCTCGCGCGCCCACCGGGCTCCAGCACCAGCGGAAGCGATCCGAGCAGTCCGAGGTCGGTGAGCGCAAGCTCGGGGGAGCTCGTCACCCACTCGGTGTGCGTGACCGTGACCGGGAGCGTGCCGTCGTTGCCGAGCTCGAGGTAGACCCGGTCGAAGAGACCGACCTCGAGCGTCCCGAAGTCGTGCAGCGCAGGCCGGAGCCACAGCCCCGGCTCTCCCGCACCCTCTGCCCCGAGCTGCGCGCTGATCTCTGGCGATGATGGATCATCGGAGAGGACCGTGAACGTCCCCTCGTCGCCGGGGACGTCGACCGGCGTGTAGGTGACCTCGACCACAGCGGTCTCACCCGCATCCAGCTCGAGCGGGAGGGACTCGAGGCGCCCAAGGTCCGTGACCATCAGCTCCGGACTCGTGCTCATCCAGGTGGTCTCGGTCACCGTGACCCGGCCTGGGCCGTCGTTGCCCACCGTCAGCAAGACGGTCTCCGAGACGCCGACCTCGATGGCCCCCAGATCCGTGAACGTCGGTTCGATCCAGATGGATGGATCCGAGGTGCGCCCGAGCAGCTGAACGCGATCCTCGACAGCAGCCTCCGCGTCGGAGTCGACCCAGGCATTCCCCTCGAAGCTCCCCCGGCTTGGGGGCACGAAGGCCAGCTCCACGTCGATGGCGTCCCCCGGCTCGATAACGCCGATCTCCGGGGCCACCATCTCGAAGGCCCTGTCCGTGTCGATCAACGCGATCGCGGAGACATCGACCGGCAGATCACCGACGTTCCTGACGGTAGCTCGACCGTCCGCACGTCCACCGACAGCGACCAAGCCAAAGTCGAGGACCGAGGGCACGACCTCGAGTGCTCGCGAGAGCTCGGGTGCTGCGGTGTCGCGCACCTCAGCGTCCGCCTTCTCCTCGCCCGACAGGCCGTACTCGGTGCAGCCCGCGAGGACGACAGCTCCCAAAATCCAGCGCATGGCCCCTTCCCGCGCCCAGACTACCACGCCTCAGGCGCGTCGCAGCCCACCCAGGAAGACCCTCACGAGCGCCCGAGCCGCTGTGGTTGGCGGCTCGGAGCCCCGGCGCACAGCCTCCTCCACTCGGGCGAGCTGCTCGACGACCTCCGGATGCCGCCGAAGGGCTTGGCCGAGCTGATCATCCACGAGCTGCCACATCCATGCGATGCGCTGCCTCTCCCGGTTCTCGGCAAAGCGGCCCGAGCCCAGCATGGCTGCGCGATGGACGCCGACCTGCTCCCAGACCGTGGACAAGCCCTCTCCGGTGAGCCCGCTGCAGGTTCGGACCGGAGGCACCCACACGGTCTCGCCAGCATGAATCAGGCGCATGGCAGACCGGTACTCCGCGGCCGCCCGCCGAGCAGCTCGTGCGTTGTCGCCGTCGGCCTTGTTCACCACGATCAGATCGGCGAGCTCGAGCACCCCCCGCTTGATGCCCTGGAGCTCGTCACCAGCCCCTGCGATCATCAGCACCAGGAAGGTGTCGACCATGTCCTTCACGACCGTCTCGGACTGACCGACCCCCACGGTCTCGACCAGCACCACGTCGAAGCCCGCCGCCTCGAGCAGGAGCAGGCTCTCGCGGGTCCGACTCGCCACACCACCGAGCGTGCCCGCCGTCGGCGACGGCCGGACAAAGGCACGTGGATCGGTAGAGAGCTGTGCCATCCGGGTCTTGTCACCGAGGATCGAGCCGCCCGTGCGCGTGCTCGACGGATCGATCGCCAGCACCGCCACCCGACGCCCCGCACCCGTCAGCTGCGTTCCGAGCGCCTCGATGAAGGTCGACTTGCCGACCCCCGGCACACCCGTGATGCCGACACGCCAGCTCTCGCCCGTGTGCGGCATCAGCCGGGTGAGCAGCTCCGAAGCCACCTCCTCATCCGCCGGCCGCACCGACTCGACCAGCGTCAGCGCCTGGGCGAGCAGTGAGCGATCACCGCTGCGCACCCCCTCCACCAGCTGCTCGACAGAGGGCCGGATCCGACGGGGACCGCGTCGGGGATTCACCGGCATCAGGAGTCCGTGTGGCCCAGCCGGTAGCCCAGCTCGTCGAGCAGCGCGCCGGCCGCATCTGCGATCACCGTTCCCGGACCGAAGATGGCAGCCGCACCGGCCGCATAGAGCGCCTCGTAGTCCTGAGGAGGAATCACTCCACCCACCACGATGGCGATGTCCTCGCGGCCCCGCGACGCCAAGGCCTCCCGCAGCGCCGGCACGAGCGTCAGGTGCCCAGCCGCGAGCGAGGAGACCCCGACGAGATGCACGTCGTTCTCGACCGCCTGCTGGGCGGTCTCGTCCGGGGTCTGGAAGAGGGGTCCCACGTCCACGTCGAAGCCCAGGTCAGCGAAGGCCGTGGCAATGACCTTCTGTCCTCGGTCATGCCCATCCTGGCCCATCTTCGCCACCAGGATGCGAGGCCGCCGTCCCTCGGCAGCGACGAAGGCCTCTACGCGGGAGAGGAGTCCGTCCACCACACCTTCCTCCCCGCCCAGCTCCGCTCGATAGACGCCACGAATCGTGGCCGGCGTCGCCTCGTGGCGGCCCCAGACCTTCTCGAGAGCGTCGCTGATCTCGCCGACCGTGGCCCGTGCACGTGCTGCATCGACAGCCAGCCCGAGCAGGTTGCCCTGGCCAGACTCCGCAGACCGGGTGAGCGCGGCGAGGGCCGAGCGGAGCTTCACCTCGTCACGCGAGGCACGCAGGCGGGCCAGGCGGGCCAGCTGCGCCTCCCGAACGGCGCCATTGTCGACCTGGAGTACGTCGACGGACTCCTCGTGCTGCAGGCGATGACGGTTCACCCCGATCACCACCTGGCGCCCCGAGTCGATGCGGGCCTGCGTGCGAGCCGCCGCTTCCTCGATGCGCCGCTTGGGCAGACCGGCCTCGATGGCCTTCGCCATTCCACCGAGAGACTCGGCCTCCTCGATGTGGGCCCAGGCCCGAGTGGCCAGCTGCGCCGTGAGCTGCTCGATGGCGTAGGAACCACCCCAGGGATCGACGGTGCGGCAGGTATCGGTCTCGGACTGCAGGAAGAGCTGCGTGTTCCGCGCGATGCGCGCCGAGAAGTCGGTCGGGAGCGCCAGCGCCTCGTCGAAGCTGTTCGTGTGGAGCGACTGAGTGTGCCCATGCACGGCCGCCATGGCCTCGATGCAGGTGCGCACCACGTTGTTCTGGACGTCCTGGGCGGTGAGCGACCACCCGCTCGTCTGGGAGTGGGTCCGCAGGGACATGGACTTCGGGTTCTTGGGTCCGAAGCTACTGATCAGGCGTGCCCAGAGGAGGCGCGCCGCACGGAGCTTCGCGACCTCCATCGCGTAGTTCATGCCGATGCCCCAGAAGAAGCTGATCCGAGGCACGAAGGCATCGACATCGAGCCCAGCCGCGATCCCCGCGCGCACGTACTCGAGGCCGTCCGCCAGGGTGTAGCCGAGCTCCAGGTCGGCCGTCGCTCCGGCCTCCTGCATGTGGTAGCCACTGACCGAGATCGAGTTGAAGCGCGGCATCTCGGCGGACGTATAGGCGAAGATGTCCCCGATGATCCGCATCGACCCAGCCGGTGGGTAGATGTAGGTGTTGCGGACCATGAACTCCTTGAGGATGTCGTTCTGGATCGTGCCGCGGAGCTTGGCCCGCGAGACACCCTGCTCCTCGGCGGCGACGACGTAGAGCGCCATCACGGGGAGCACGGCCCCATTCATCGTCATCGAGACGCTCATCTGATCGAGCGGGATGCCGTCGAACAGCACTCGCATGTCGAGAATGGAGTCGACCGCGACTCCCGCCATGCCGACGTCACCCGAGACCCGCGGGTGGTCGGAGTCGTAGCCGCGATGCGTCGCGAGGTCGAAGGCGATGGAGAGACCCTTCTGCCCAGCCGCCAGGTTGCGCCGATAGAAGGCGTTGCTCGCCTCTGCCGTCGAGAAGCCTGCGTACTGCCGCACCGTCCACGGGCGCATCACGTACATGCTCGCGTAGGGCCCTCGCAGGAAGGGAGGAAGGCCAGGGAAGGTCCCCACGTGTGGCGGCCGCGGACCGTCATAGGCACGCGGTACCTCGATGCCCTCGGGCGTCGTCCAGGGCTCGCCTGTGGGGAGCGCGCCATCGCCGCTCTGCGGCGTCCACGCCAGCTCGGAGAAGTCGGGGATGCCCATCACGCCTCCAGCGCGCTGTGGATGTCGCGAAGGACCGCGAGCACGTCGCGACCCAGGTAGATCGCCTCATGGAGCCCCGCCTCACGGAGCGTCTCGTCGAGCCGACCAGGCCGACCCGCGAGCCAGACCTGACGGGCCCCCGCAGCTCGCAGGGCCTCCGTCACGCTCGCCGCCTGATCTGCGTACGACGCATCTGCGCCACAGATCACCGCCACCTGGCACCCCGACGCCGTGAAGGCCTCCGCTGCGGCCTGTGCTCCGTCGAGACCGAGTGAGCCGTGCACCCGCACCCCGCCCGCTGCCAACAGGTTGGCGATCCAGGTGGAGCGCGCGTTGTGCGACGCCAGGGAGCCGAGGTTCGCCAGGAAGACCGTTCCAGAGGGTGCCGAGTCACGCAGGGCCTCGAAGGGTGCCGCATCGCGTCGAACCCCCAGCGGCTCGCAGCGCAGCTCGGGCTCGGGCTCGAGGGGCGTCTCGACCCGGGAGGCCGCGGCCCCCACATCGACGGACTCGGGCACCGGGAGCACCTCGTCCAGGTTGGCGAAGGCCGAGACGCCGACGACGGGTCGCTTCCGCTTGGCCAGCTCCACCGCGCGCGCATCCGCAGACTCTGCCGTCCACACGCCAACCGCGCCACTCTGCAGCGCCGCGAGCATCCCCCCGGCCGCCTCGACGCGCTGGAGCCAGGCCCACGCGGCCTCGGCCAGCTCGGCCGTGTGCGTCTCGAGGAACCAGGACCCGCCCGCGAGATCGTGAATCCGATGCAGGTGGGACTCGTGGAGCAAGATCGACGCCGTGTTGCGCGCGATTCGGCGCGCATCGGCCGAGGGCTGGCCGAGCAGCCGATCGAAGGGCACGGACGTGACGTGGTCCGCGCCACCGACAGCCCCCGCAAACACCGCCGTGGTGTTGCGCAGGAGGTTCACCCAGGGGTCCCTTCGGGTCAGGACGCGCTCGGACAGGGTGACGTGGACTCGGGCCGGCGTCGGCTCGGCACCGCAGGCCCGCAGCACCTCGGACCACGCGGTCCTCAGTGCGCGAATGGAGGCGATCGCCTGAAACACCTCCGCGTCGACCTGAAGGTGAAAGACCAGCTGCCTCGTGACCCGCTCGGGGGACAGGCCGAGGGCCTCGCAGGCGCGGAGGTAGGCCACACCCGAGGCCAGCGCGAAGCCGAGCGTCTGGGCCTGAGAGGCGCCAGCGGCGTGCCATGGCATTCGCACTGCGAGACTGGTCACCCCGGAGAGCCGCGCACTGCTCTTGGCGAGCACCGCGGCCTCCTCCAGGCCAGCACCGACGCCGTACTGGGCCAGATCACCGAGCGGGTCGAAGCCCAGGTGCGCGAGTGGCTCGGCGACGTTGTGAGACTCCCACAGATCGTGCAGCCAGGACGCCACCTCGGGTGTCGACAGGCCCGCATCGAGGTGAAGCGGCGCCGCCTCGAGGTACATGCCCGCGAGCACGCCGTCGAGATCGGCTGACGAGTGGAGCGCCACCCCGCCAAGCCCGACCCCGGTGGCAGACCCCGCCCGAGCACGCTCGTCGAGGCGAAGGAGCACGCTGGTGGCCCCCCGCTCGAGCTCCTCGAGCAGGGCACCGTTGGCCCGCGCCACATCGGGATGGTCGACCACCTGGCAGCAGTCCCAGCCATGGACGACGCGATGCCCATCTGCCGCGCCCCGGGTGAACGGCTCGGCACCTGGCGGTGGCGGCTCGGGACCGTCGCTGTACAGCGGCTCGATGGACAGGCCGTCGAGGGTGCGGTGGACGAGGCGCCGCGCGAAGTCGGCCCCCTTCAGATCACGCTCGACGACCGCGCGCCAGGCGGCGGTGTCGACCGGTTCGAAGTGTGGATCGGATGGCAACATGCACCCGACTATCTGACCGGCAGCATCTCTACCCGTTCCACCCTCTCTCCAGTCGTGGCCTGACTGTGGAGCGCCAGTCGCCAGCTCCCAACTCATGGGGCCAGGAGAGTACATCCTGGTCGGCACCTTCGCCCTCGAGGTGCGCGGCGAGACCTGACGGCTCGTCGGTCACTCCCGTCGACGCCGCGCCCCGAGCAGTCCTGCGACGACCAGGAGCGGCCAGGCCGCGGCACTCCCGCCCGACGAGCTGCAGCTCGACGCACAGGTGACCTTCTGCAGGCCGTCCCCCACCCCACGCTTGGCCTGAAAGCTCATGACGGCGGCACCCTTGCCGGCGATTCCCGAGGCCTCGGCCTTGATGGTGTAGCGTCCCTCTTCAGGAAGCTCGAAGCTAGGCTCCCACGCCTTCAGAGGGCCCTCGAGGGGCTTACCCTGGGCGCTGCCCCCCTCGTAGAGCGTCCACTCGATGTCATAGATGCAGCCATAGACCGACACATCGGTCCGGTTCAGCATCGTGTAGGACAGACCACCGTTGTGGTACAGCTCGAAGGCCACGTCGGGCCGAGCACAGACGTTCACGTAGCCGATCTTGGTGCGGTCTACGGCCGCGAGCGCACAGGTGTCGGGGTCGTCGCCGAACGAGACGCCGACCGCATAGTTGCCCGGCTCGGTGTACGTATGCGTCACCACGGGGCCCACAGCCGTCGCCCCGTCGCCGAAGCGCCACTGGGCCTCGTCGCTCCCGAGCCCCTGGGCACTCTCCAGGGTGCAGGTCACCTCGAGGGGCACGGCCCCGAGCACCTCTGCCCCGACATTCGGCACGCAGGTGAAGTCGGCCTGGCTGACGAAGGCATCACCGAGCTCGGTGCGCTCCTCGACGTTTGGCGTGTACAGCGTGTCGCATGGCCCCACCGCGCGCCCTCGCACACCCAGCACACTCGCGAGGCCGGCCTGGGCGAGCGCCGAGAGGCTGTACGCATCCGTGCAGTCCGCCCCGATCTCGCTCTCGAGCGCGAGCGATGCTCCGCTGATCTCGATCACCGGAAGCTCGAGCCCCGTCAGCCGAACCTCGCCGGCCGGAAGTGTCGCGTCGATCACGACGCGGAGGGTGGCCTCGGAGGTCGGCGCCTCGACGATCTCCAGGGGGAGGCACTCGTCTGACCAGCTGGCAAACGCCTCGTCGACTGCCTGGAAGCAGGCGGAATCCTGGAACGGGCAGCCCTCGATCGACACCGAGAGCGGAAAGTCCCCGGCGCCGACCAGCGAGTCCTGCGCCAGCGCGGTCCCAGCGAGCAACAGCGCAACGAACATCGGTCCCTCCTGTCGACGGCCGTGAGTCAGGCTACCTCGACTCACCTCATAGACGCTGTGATCCGCCTAACGTCCCCGGCAGCTTCCACATTCGCGGGACGACGCTGATGGCACACCCTGGGCGCCCGTCACCGCTCACGGACGAAGATGTACCAGGACTGCCCACCGGGGCTGATGCCACACTTGCCTGTGCTGTCGTCCTCACCCCAGTCCGTGCCGTCGGACTGGTTGGAATCCATGCCACGGTCGTCGAAGTCGACCGTGAAGTCTCCACTGTCGCCGCAGCTGTCTTCACCCTCGAGGTAGCCGTAGTTCCAGTCATCCCCCTCGGGCAGGGAGGCGCCGGTGCGGTTGTTTCGGCGCGCGTAGGCCGGCGTGTCGTAGCCGGCTCCGTTGGACTCGCTGAAGCAGGAGTCGGAGTCCGAGCCGGTGGTGATCTCCCGGTACCAGATGGTGTTGTAGAAGGACAGGTCGACGTTGAAGTCCGCGTCCGAGACCAGCGTCTTGCACGCGAACCGAATGTCCGCGCGATCGACGACGACAGCGCGCATGCCGTTCCAGATCGTCGAGTGGCCGGATGCAGGCTCGAGGGTCTGCAGGTCGTCGTAGTAGGGCCCGCCCGCGTCGTCGAAGGTCGTTGTGCGCGTGGACCCCACGAGGGTCCAGCCACCGCCGTCGACATCCATGTCGCAGTACACCAGCCGCTCTGCGACCGCAGGCTCCGGCTGCACGCGGTAGACACCGCTGGGCGACAGTGGATCGTAGTCGAGCCACTCCTGGCAGCTAGCGCGCACGCAAGGCGCATCAACCCCATCGCAGTCCTCGTCGATGCCGTTCTCGCAGGTGTCGAGTGCACCCGGGAACACACGAGACTCGCTGTCGTCGCAGTCGAGGCCGATCCAGTCCGGTGCCGCCCCAGGACTCGGGGACTCACAGCTGGGTGTCGGGTCGACAGGATCCCCGTCGATGTCGCCGAAGCCATCACCGTCTGCATCCGGGTACCACAGGGACGGCGGCCCGGCCGCAGGGTCGCGGTCGTCGCAGTCGTCGTCGTTCGGGGCGAAGCCCTCCGGGGCCGTGCAGGCGTCGAAGGTGTCCGAGGGGATGCCATAGCCATCGCCGTCCCGATCGATGTACCAGGTGTACATCGTCGACAGATCCAGCCCGGGGTCGTCCTCGTCGACCAGGGTGTTGCAGTCGTTGTCGGCCCCGTCGCAGACCTCGGGCATGTCGGGGTTCACGTTCTCGTCGCGGTCGTCACAGTCGAGGTTCCCTGCCGCGCGACCGTCCGGCGCCGTGCAGTCGAAGACCACATCGACGCCGGCCCCGTGACCGTCTCCGTCGCGGTCCATGAAGAACGCGATCAGCGACAGCGGGTCGAGGTCGGGATCATCGAGGTCGAACAGCCCGTCGCAGTCGTCGTCTAGGACCTCGTCGCCGTTGCAGATCTCGGGGCGCGAGGGATTGACGTCGAAGCGGGTGTCGTCGCAGTCATCACCACCGAAGTCCGCGTTGTAGAAGCCATCGCCATCGGCGTCGCACTCGTCCTGGCACTCGTCGTCGTCGCAGTCGACCCGGCCATCCGCGTCGTTGTCGCGACCATCGGTACAGACCTCGGGGCAGTCCCCGTCACAGTCGACGTCGTCACAGTCGACCCGGCCATCCGCGTCGTTGTCGCGACCATCGATGCAGTTCTCGACACAGATCGGATCGTTGCAGTCGTCATCGAGGCAGTCGACCAGGCCGTCGGCGTCGTTGTCGCGACCATCGGAGCAGATCTCGTCGCACGATGGGTCGACACACTCCTCGTCCAGGCAGTCGACCCGCCCGTCACCGTCGTTGTCGAAGCCATCCCCGCACACCTCCGGGCACTGCCCAAAGCAGTCTCGGTCGTCGCAGTCGATGGCGCCATCCGCGTCGTTGTCGCGACCGTCGCCACAGTTCTCCGGACACAGACCGTCGCAGTCATCGTCGAGGCAGTCGATCAGCCCGTCGAGGTCGTCGTCGGTGCCGTTCGTGCAGACCTCTCCGCAGAGCGCAGCACAGTCCGGATCCGCACAGTCCGCGAGATCGTCGAGGTCGTTGTCCTCGAGGTCGTCGCAGATCTCAGCCGGCGGCTTGTCGGATTCGGAGGGAGCAGACCCGCACGCAGCGGCGAGCCCGAGGCAGAAGACGAAGAGTGAGGTTCGCATGCGCGAAGAATACCAGGGGGCATCCCCTCTCGGACGCGAACGCCGCGCCCAACGGGCCTGAACCTCCCAAGACCGAGAGACCTGACCCGGCTCTCCGGGATGGCGAACAGGCTGCAGCCGGCGCACCAGCGCTCAGGCGGGGCTGATCAGCTCGGTCGACGCCCGCTCACCTGCTACAGCTCGCGCCCGACCATGTCCCAGCGGCGGACGCCATCATCGGTCTGCAGCTCGCGCGACACCCCCACGGGGGCGACCTCGACGAGCGCGGACCGCACTCGCTCGACCACTGCAGCCGCTCCGCCCGCCAGCGCCCGGACGCGAATCAGGACGTTCTCGTCACGGACGAGGGCGTACGCCTCGCCATCCCCCACGGCGCGATCTCCGACCGCTAGGACCGGCTGCGCCATGTTCGAGGCGGTCGCCGCTCGGTGCGTCAGCGCGGCGTCCGCAGCTTCTGCGTCTGCGAACACCTCGACGGCTACGAAGCCGCCCGTCGCGAGCGGAGCACGCCAGCCCACGCCGACCTCGGAGACCGTCACGGAGCCGAGACCGAGCGCTGGGGCCTGGTCGACAGGTACGCCAGCCCACTCGCCGGCCTGCGCGAGTCCCGAGCTGCACAGAGCAAGCAGCAGCAGCCACCTCATTGGATCGTCCCCTTGGACTCGTAGTAATAGTCAGCACCGCCTGAACGAACGAGACGCATCAGGTACTCCTCGCCGTCGATGCTCTGCACCATCAGCTCCTCGTAGGGCCCCTCCCCTGGGTCGTCGTCGCCGTCGAGCGCGAGCGTCGCGTCCCAGATGCGGGCGCCTGCATCGTCGGTAGTGACAGCATGGTAGCTGAACCCGCAGCCGAACGGACCGAAGGGACAGCTCGTGTACTCGTCGATCCCGATGGCCTTGATCTCGTTGAGGTCGAAGTCCTCGAGGATGATCAGGTGACGGAGGTCGGCACCGAGCATGTTGCTGTACGTCGTGACGATGTTGCCCGAGTCCGTGCAGTTGACCACGCTGCCGTTGGCTCGCGTCAGGAAGTCCGAGAAGTAGAAGTGAGGCTCGTCCCAGGCGAAGTTCCAGCCGCTCCCATACTCGGAGTAGAAAGAGGCTCCACGCTCGATGTCGTACACCAGCCCGAGATCGTTGTAGACCCAGTCCACGACGGCATCGGAGACGGCGTCGCGCTCGGCAGGCGTGCCCTCGATCGCCCGCAGGAGGGGGTCGATGCCTGCCAGCCATGGGTTGTACTTCCGATCCTCCCAGCCGAAGGTCGGAGGCCCGAGGACCCGGTATGCCCGGAGAGGAAACACCTGCTCGCCGACCGTCTCCCCCTCGACGAGAAAGCGCAGCACGACGTCTTCCTCGGTGACACCGACGGTCTCACCCAGCGGGGCATCCCGCATCAGCGTCACGGCCCGCCCCTCGTCCAGCACATCGCTCCCCGTCGCGCTCCAGCCGTCGACTGCGAGCGTGACCTCGACCTCGTCGAGGCCCGTGCGACCCAGCTCGGTGTCATCGCCGGTGCCGACCACGAACGTGAGGAGTGGCTGGCTGTCATGAACCCACACGGTGGGCATGGTGCCCTCGACGAGCGCCCCGGAGCCCGACTCGTCGTCGACATCGTCGAAGGCCGTGGGTCGCTCACCGTCATCGATGCTGGACAGCTCCGAGAGCGGGTAGGACCGATCCTGAAGCACACCATCACTCGGGTAGTAGATCGGCAGCCGCTCCGAGGTGAGGCCACCGTCGTCCTCACCGAAGACCTCCACCATGCCCACGCGAACCAGCGCCACGGAGTCCGCCGATGCCTGCCCCGACTCGTCGGCGACGGCCTCGAGCGTGTAGAGCCCAGGCACCGCCCAGTCGGACTGGCTGCGGCCGTCCCAAGAGCCGACGAGGACTCCCTCGTCGTCGGTCTGGCCCGACTGCTCCCACACGACCTGGTCGCCGCGCACCAGCGTGACCGTCACGGACACACCCGCCTCGGTGCTCACACTCCAGCCCACGTCGGAGACTAGCGGATCGAAGCCCGCAGCATCCCACGACACGACCACCGGCTCGGGAGCAGGGCTCGTTCCGCCCGTCGCCGTGCCCCCGCCCGTCGCCGTGCCGCCACCGGCCACGCCGCCACCGCCATCCGTCGCGCCACCACCACCCGTCGAGGCATTGCCCCCGGTAGCCACTGGGTCCACCCCACCCGGTCCCGTCAGCACTGCGCCACCGGGCGTGCACGCCAACATTGCCAAGAGCCACACGATGACACCCCCATCTGTACCGAGGGTACCCCGACGGTGACTCGCTTATGTGAAAACGAGGTACGGGCTGACCTGTTCTTCCTCGGCTCGCCCATCAGCGACGGGCGAGCCTCATAGTCTGCCCGCTCAGTCGTCGGCGGGCTGCGCCACCGTGCCCACCGCGACGAGCGTGATGGTTCCGGCCTCGGTCACCGACGGGGCACCCGCACTGGTGGTGTTGCCCGTCGCCGTGACAGCCGCTGTGACCGTGCCCGCGAGGTCCACCGCCTCGAGCTGGAAGGTCCCGGCGCTGGTGGCGTCCAGGTCGTAGCCGGGCGCCTCATTGCTGGACAGCGCCACGTTGACGCTCGTAGCCCCACCCACGCTCGTGAACGCAATGTCGCCGGAGCCGGCCGAGACGGTGTTGCCATCGAGGGTCGCGTTCAGTGTCGACGACCCCGCGTTTCCAAACACCATCGCATCGGCCGAGGCCCCCACGGCGGTCGCACCACCGATGGTGTTGCCGCTCACGAGTGTGGTCACGGTGCCTGTCGTCAGCAGCGTCATGTCGAGCGCTGACTCCAGGTCGTCGAAGGCGTTGTCGGACGCCGTGACCTCGAGGTCGTCGAGGCCGCCCGCTGTCACCCGCACGCCCGCCGCGGCCGTCAGGCCGCCGAAGGAGAGCGTGCCGCCGTCGACATCGTTGAGGCCGATCAGGTACTCGCTGTTGGCTCCGCCGTCGTCGCCCAGGATCTCGATGGCCGCGCCCTCGAAGTCATGGATGACGTTGGTGGAGAGCGTGTACACCGTCGGAGACGCATGGGTGGCGTCGGCGATGTGCAGGATTCCTGCGGAACCAAAGGCACTGATGTCGTTGCCCGTGATGGAGAAGGCACCACCGCTCGGATGACCGGCCAGCTCGATGCCGACGGTCATGGTCGACACACCGACCCCGCTGCCTACGATCTCGTTGCCGCTCACGGCGACGCTCGCACCCACAGCCGCGTCGTAGCTGAGACCGATTCCCTTGGCGCTTCCGCGGACGGCGCTCGAGGTGATCGACACCGTGCTCACGTCGTCGACCTCGACACCGCTCGTGGAGGCCCCGACCACCATCGTGTCGCTGACCACCAAGCCAGAGCCCGACGCGAGAATGCCGCCCTCGAGGTCGACCGGCGGCGGATTGAAGGCCGAGGCATCCGCCTTCGTGCCCGGACTCATCGCCGTTGCACCCAGGCTCAGGTGCTCGACGAAGCCTCCGACGAGCTCCGGGCTCCTGACCCACGAGTCCGCCGAGGCCGTGCCTGCCGACAGCGTGACCTGCTGGACGACCAGTCCCGAGGCCTCGGCCAAGGTGATGGTGTCGCCCAGGTCGCTCAGAGACAGCGACGCATCCGCCTGCACATAGGTGACCCCGGCGGGAGCCACACAGGCCGCGGGGTCGCCCGCGACGAGGATCAGGGCCTCACCACCGCCGAGGGTCGTGCCCGCGGCGAAGGTGTGACGGACCGCGTCCGCATCCGAGATCGTCATGCCCTCGAGGTCGAGGCCGAAGGCATTCTGGTTGACGAGCTCGATGAACTCGTCGTCGGTCGTGTCCGCCGAGCCATCACAGTCCGCATCGGTGGAGGTCCCGCTGGAGGCCGGCTCGAGCAGCACCTCGTTGATGACGAGCCCAGGGCCCGCGCTCACCAACACATCCTGGACCTGCAAGACACCACTGACCGACTCGAGCCCTGTGGTCACGTCGAACACCAGCAGGTCGTGCACATCGACGACATCGGCAGGTGCCAAGCCCGAGCCGACGCTCACGCCCGTGACACCGTCGGACAGCACGAGGCCTGCGATCTCGAAGTCGCCGGCCACGGCATCCGGGATGTCGATGATGGTGCCGCCTACATGGGTGAGTCGAGGCGAGCCACCGGCGGTCGCCAGCTCGATGGTGTCGACCACGAGGTCGACCCTCTCTCCGATGAGGCTCTGGTTCGCCTTGAGGGTGATGCCCGCATCCAGACCCGTCGTGGTGTTGTCACCGGCGAGGACGTAGATCACGTCGCCAGCGGCACTCGCCGTCTCGGCCTCCACCAGCGTGTCGAACGGGTCGTCTTCACGGCCGAGGCCATCCGCCGAGGCGCTGTTGTCGACCCACCAGACCACCGTGCCGAGCGTGATGGTCACCGTGCCGGTGTCTGGCCCGTCCACGTCGCTGATGGTGTAGTCGAAGGTGTCGTCACTCGCGCCCACGCCGACGGGCGGGACGTAGGTGAAGCTGCCGTCCGCCGACAGGTCGATGGTGCCGCCCAGCGTGGTGGCGCCTCCGACGATCGGCGTGAGCGTGATCGCATCGGCATCGGTAGGTAGGTCGTTGTCGAGCACGCCACCCGAGGCCCCCTGGACCAGCGTGGCGTTGCCGACCGACACGTAGGCATCATCAACCGCCGTGGGCGGCGAGCCACTGGACGTGACGCTGATGCTGACCACCGCCGTGTCCGTCGAGATGCCGTCCGTCACCTCGTAGGTGAAGGAATCAGCACCCGTGAAGCCCGGATCGGGGTCGTAGGTGAACGACCCATCCGCAGCCAGCGTCAGCACACCGTCGGTCACGTCTGCGACCGGGACGATGTTCACCGTCAGGCCGTCCCCATCGAGGTCCACGTCGTTGTCGAGCAGGCCGGGAGCCAGCACCGTCAGGAGCGTGTTGCGCGTCGTACCGTACGCATCGGCGACCGCCTCGGGCGGGTCGTCGAGGGGGTTCACGGTGATGGTGACCACCGCAGTCGCCGAGGCAGCACCGTCGTCGATCTGGTACGTGAACGAGTCGGCACCGCTGAAGTCAGGGGTGGGCGTGTAGTCGAAGGACCCATCGCTGGCCAGCGAGAGCGTCCCGTTCGACACGTCGGCCACCAGAGAGACCGTCAGCACGTCGCCGTCGATGTCGGAGTCGTTGGCCTTGACACCGCCGAGCTCGCTGACCGACAGCACGTCGTCCTCGCTGACGACGAAGGCATCGTCGCCAGCAGTCGGCGCATCGTTGACGGGCTGCACGTCGATGGTCACCGTCGCGCTGTCGACCAGCGCACCATCCGTCACCTCATAGGTGAAGGAATCTCCGCCGTTGTAGTCAGCGTCGGGGACGTAGGTGAAGGAGCCATCGACGTTGAGCGTGAGCGTGCCGTTCGAGGGCGCGACCAGCACCGGCGATGCGGTGAGGGCGACCGCGTCGCCGTCCACGTCGGTGTCGTTGGCCAGCACCCCTGCTCCAGCAGAGACCACCAAGCCACCCGGAAGGTCCTCGTCGACATCGTACGTGCCGTCAGGGTTGGCCTGCGGCGCGTCGTTGATGGGCGCCACCATGATCATGACGGTCGCCACGTCCGACGCGGCGCCGTCGGAGACCGAGTACGTGAAGCTGTCGATACCGTTGAAGTCGGCGTCCGGCTCGTAGTCGAAGGACCCGTCGGCGCTCAGGAGGAGCGTGCCGTTGTCGACGTCGTCGACGACGGTGGCCGAGAGAGGATCGGCCTCAACGTCGGCGTCGTTCGCGAGCACGCCCGAGCTGACATCGACCACGAGGGTCGCGTCCTCGTCGACACCGTAGGCGTCGTCGGCGGCCGTCGGCGCATCGTTGACCGGAGTCACCGTGATGGTGACCGTGGCCTCCGAGGTGAGCGAGCCATCCGAGGCCTCGTAGGTGAAGCTGTCCTCGCCATTGAACTCGCCAGTCGGGGTGTACGAGAAGGACCCGTCCTCGTCGAGAGAGAGCACCCCGTTCGTCGGACCGACCAGTACGGTGGCTTGAAGGGAATCGAGGTCGATGTCGATGTCGTTGGAGAGCACACCCGAGGAAACGTCAACCAGCAGCGTCGTGTCTTCATCGACCACGTAGTCGTCGTCGTCAGCGGACGGACCGTCGTTCACGGGGGTGACGACGATCGTGACCATCGCGGTGTCCGTGAGCGCGCCGTCAGACAGCTCGTAGGTGAAGCTATCCAGCCCGTTGAAGTCCGCATCCGGCACGTAGTCGAACGACCCATCCGTGCTGAACGTGAGCGTCCCGAACCTGGTCGTCGAGAGCACGGACGCAGACAGGCTGTCCAGATCGACATCGCTGTCGTTCTCGAGGACGCCTGTGAGCGACGTGGGCGAGAGCAGATCGTCTTCTGCGACCTCATACAGGTCTGCCACAGCCAAGGGCGGATCGTTGACCGGGTTGACGGTGATCGTGACCGTCGCGGTGTCCGTGTCGCCGCTGGTGTCCTCGATCTGGTAGTCGAAGCTGTCGACACCGTTGAAGTCGGCGTCTGGCGTGTAGCTGAAGGAGCCATCGCCGCTGAGCGACAGCGTCCCGTTCGTGACATCGGCGATGACGGTTGCCGTCAGGGCCTCGCCATCGTCGTCGTTGTCATTCGCCAGGACACCGAGGATGGCGCCAGGACTGAGGGTCTGGTCCTCGTCGACAGCGTAGACATCGTCCGAAGCCACCGGTGCATCGCCGAGCGGCGTGACCGTGATCGTCACGGTCGCACTCGTGGTGAGGCCACCGTCGTCCGCCTCGTAGGTGAAGGAGTCTACGCCGTTGAAGTCCGGATCCGGCGTGTAGCGGAACGAGCCGTCTCCGTTCGTGGCAGCGCCGCCGAGGAGGAAGGTCAGCGAGCCGTTGGTCGGCGACGCCGTGATGGTCGCAGTGAGTGCATCTCCATCGACATCCACATCGTTCGCCAGCATGCCGGGAGGCGCGACGTTCAGCTCGCCATCTTCGACGACCTCGTAGGCGTCGGCGACCGGAGCGGGGGCATCTGCGACGTTGGTCACCGTCAGCGTGACGGAAGCCGTCGTCGTCAGTGCACCATCGCTCACGCGGTAGGTGAAGCTGTCGTCGCCGAAGAAGTCAGGGTCGGGGGTGTACTCGAAGGAGCCGTCCGCGTTCAGGGACACCGCACCATTTGCGGGGTCGACGGTGACCTCCGTCGCCACGAGGCTCGGCGAGTCGACATCGCTGTCGTTGGCGAGCACCCCGAAGCCCTCGCCGACGATCAGCGTCGTGTCTTCGTCGAGGGGGTAGGCGTCTGCAGACGCGACCGGCGCATCGTTGACAGCATCGACGGTGATGGTGGCCGTACCGACAGTGGACAAGTCACCGTCCGACAGCTCGTAGTCGAAGGAGTCGACCCCGTTGAAGTCGGGATCGGGGTCGTAGGTGAACGACCCATCTGGGCCGAGCGACAGCGTGCCGCTGGTCGCGTCGACCAGGAGTGTCACCACCAGGGAGGACTTCGAGGTCTCGACATCGCTGTCGTTGTCGCGAACGCCCTCGCCCACGAGCACGACGAGCTCCGTGTCCTCGTCGGTCGCGTAGTCGTCTGCAACGGTCTCGGGCGCGTCGTTCACCGGCGTGATGTCGATGGTGACCGTGGCCGAGTCGGTGAGTGCTCCGTCAGAGACCTCGTACACGAAGGAATCTACGCCATTCTCGTTCGGGTCGGGGTCGTAGGTGAACGACCCGTCCGCGGCGAGAATCAGCGTCCCCTTGGTCGGCGGCGTGACCACGCTCGCCGTGAGGGGCACGAGGTCTACGTCACTGTCGTTGGCGAGCACACCCGAGCCCACATCGACGACGAGCTCCGTGTCCTCGTCGGTCGCGTAGTCCTCCGGCAGGGCCACAGGCGCGTCGTTGATCGGCGAGATGTTGATCGAGGCGACCGCATCGGCGGTGAGCGCGCCATCGGACACCCGGTAGGTGAAGGCGACGACCCCGTTGACGTTGTCGGCCGGATCAAAGGTGAAGGACCCGTCGGAGTTCAGGACCAGCACGCCCTCGGTGGTCGGGTCAGGCGCGACCACCACCGAGACCGACAGCGAGCCAGAGTCCACGTCGGAATCATTGGCCAGGACGCCAGACACGGCGCCCACGTCGAGCAACGTGTCTTCGACAGCATCGTAGACATCCGCCGCGGCGACGGGCGCATCGTTCTCCGCAGTCACCTCGAGCGTGACCAAGCAAGCGTCGACGCTGGTCGCGATGCCATCACTCGGGCGGTACGTGAAGCTGTCCGGACCGAAGTAGTCCGCATCGGGGACGTACTCGAAGGTGCCGTCCGCGCGCAGCGTGAGCGTGCCGTGCGCGGCGTCCACGACCAGGGTGGCCGTGAGTGCATCGGCATCGATGTCGTCGTCGTTGCCGAGGATGGTGTCGACCAGATCCGTGTCGAGCGTGACGTCCTCGGTGGTGACGTAGGGGCCGTCACCCGCGCAGGTCGGAAGGTCGTTGACCGCACCGACGTTGAGCGTCACCGTGGCGACCGAGCCGTCCTCTGTGTCGCGCGCCCGGTAGGTGAAGGAGTCCTCGCCATCGAAGTCGGGAGCAGGCTGGTAGGTGAACGAGCCGTCTGAGGCCAGGGACAGCGTGCCCGAGGTCACGTCGCTGACGAGCACGGCCGTGAGCGGATCGCCCTCCACGTCGATGTCGTTCTCCAGCACGCCGGGCGCGCCGGCCACAAAGAGCTCATCCTCGGTGGGTGCGTACAGGTCGTCCGCCGTGCTCGGAACGTCGTTCACCGGCAGGATGGTGAGGTCGACGGTGACGTTGAGCCCGCTCAGGCTCGGGTCGACGGGGCGGTAGACGAAGCTGTCGTCGATGGTCAGCCCATCGCGGTCCCCGTCCTCGTTCAGGTCGGGGGTGTAGGTGAAGCTGCCGTCCGAGTTGAGCACCAGATCGCCCAGGCTCGGACCGACGACCAGCTCCGCGGTCAGCGGCTCGCCCTCGAACGGCACGGAGCCATCCACATCGACGTCGTTGGCGAGCACCCCGGCGCCTGCGGAGACCACGAGGTCGGTGTCCTCGGTCACCTCGTAGGCCTCGGGTGCACCACGGGGCGCGTCTGCGATCGAGCGGACCGTGATCGCCACCAGGTTTGGACCGACCACACCACCCCGACCGTCGGAGAGCGTGTAGGAGAAGGTGTCCGGCGATGGAGCACTGAACCAGTCCGGATCGGGGGTATAGGTGAAGTCACCGGTGACCGGGTCCAGCACCAAGCTGCCGTTGGACACGTCGGCCGACAGGGCCACAGAGAGCACGTCGCCATCGACCGCCGTGTCCACGTCGGAGTCGTTGTCCATGACGTTGCCGACGAGCTCGGTGTCCTCGTCGACCACGTAGATATCGAGCCCCGCCACCGGGTCGTCGTTGACCGGGTTGACCGTGATGGTCACCGTCACGGTCGCGCCGACATCGGCGTCCTCCGGCGCATACCGGAAGAGATCCGGGCCGTGGTAGTTCTCGTCCGGCGTGTAGGTGAACGTGCCGTCCGTCTCGAGCACAAGCACCCCGTTCTCGGGCTCGCTGACGAGCCGCGCCGTGAAAGCATCGCCCTCGACATCGCTGTCGTTGTTCAGGACGCTGTCGTCGAGCCCGGCCACGATGGGGGTGTCTTCGTCGGTGACGAAGTCTTCGGGAAGGCCCCGAGGAGCGTCATTCACCGGGTCGAAGGTGAGCGTGACCGTACCATCGACCACGAACAGGCCATCCGACACGCGGTAGGTGAAGCTGTCGTCGGGAGTGGCCCCGTCGCGATCGCCGTCTTCGTCGACGTTCGGCGTGTACACGAAGCTGCCGTCGGCGCTAAACTCGAGGGTCCCGAGCGCGGGGAGGTCGGTCACCGCCACCACGGTGAGGGGATCGCCCTCGGGGTCGGTGTCGTTGGAGAGGAGGCCTGAGAAGCGGTTCACGTTGAGGACCTCGTCCTCCGTGACCACGTAGAAGTCCGGGACCGCCTCGGGGGCATCCTCGCTGGCACCGACGTTGATGGTGACGGTGATGGGAGCGGAGGTCAGCAGACCATCGCTCGCCACGTAGGAGAACTCCT
>PKDJ01000247.1 GCA_002862545.1 Pseudomonadota bacterium | reverse complement strand
ATCTGGAGCGGCGACGGCGAGTGTGACGACGGCGGCCCCGACTCCGACAGTGCCGTCTGCGACGAGGGCACGGACTGCACCGACTGCGGTCCCCGAGGCTGAGCCAAGACGCTACGCTGCGCCCCCGGAGGTCCCCGTGCTGCTCGTCCTCGTCCTCGCCTGCGCCGAGCCTGCGATCCGCGAGGCTGACACCGCGACCGCCGCCGCCACGGTCGACCCCCTCGGGTGGGAGGTCTCGGAGTCCGGTCCCTTCGCTGTGGGGCACCTGGCCTGGGAGGTGACCTACACGCCCGCGGCGGGTGAGACCCGCACCTTCACGGCCCACGCCTGGTTCCCCACCGACGACACCACCGGCCTGCCGGTTCGCTACGACGGGCTCGTGGACGCCCAGCCCACCGTCCTCGGCGACGCCACACCCGCAGAGCCCGCTCACGCGGATGGCTTCCCGGTGCTCGCCTACAGCCACGGCGACCAGGGCTGGGGCGCGACGAGCGAGTTCCTGATGCTCCACGCCGCCTCCCACGGCTGGGTGGCCGTCGCCCCGAGCCACACGGACAACCTCCTGTGGGCCAACGTCGATCCGCCACCCCCCGCCCACTGGGTGCACCGGCCCGCCGATGTCACAGCGGCGGTCGATGCCCTCGCCGATGTGCTCCCCGACGCCGACACCTCGGCCTACGTGGTCGCCGGACACAGCCGGGGCGGCTCGACCGCCTGGACGGTGGCGGGCGCCCGCCTCGATGGAGATCCCGCAGAGTGGTGTCCGGGGTGCACCGACGCTCAGCTCGCCGCCGGTGCTGGCGTGGGCGATCCGCGGGTGGTCGCCGGCATCGGCCTCGACGGCACCCTCCGTCGGGACCAGACCGGTGCGACAGGCCACGAGGGAATCACCGCGCCGATGCTCGCCATGAGCGCCCCCGACCGCCGCGACGGGCACCAGGATCAGTTCGACACCACCGACGGCATCGCACTCACCTGGATCGAGGTGGCGGATGCATGCCACCAGACCTTCGCTCTCGGTACCTGCGCGGCCCTCGACACCGAGGAGGGCTACCGCATCGTGCGCACCTACTCCCTCGCCTTCGCGCGGCGGCACCTCCTCGGAGACACGGGCATGGACGGCCTCCTCGACGGCTCCACGGTGCTCGACGACCGGGCGACGCTGGAGCGACACGACTGATGTGGCTGCTCCTGCTCCTGCTGGCCTGCGGCGGTGACGCCCCCCTCGACACCGACACCCGCGTGGTCCCGACTGCCGACTCGGATACGGACGCCGACTCGGACTCGGACGCCGACACTGACTCAGACACGGACGCTGACTCAGACACGGACGCTGACACCGACGCGGACGTCGACACCGCACAGCCAGAGACCGCAGACACGGGCACCCAGACCTCCCACTGCCCCACCTGGGAGCCTGCACGCTCTGTCGGGGACCTCGCCGAGGGCCTGGGCGAGATCTCCGGCCTGGCCGCCTCTCACAATGCGCCCGGCCACTGGTGGGCCCATCAGGACTCTGGCGCCGCGCCGGAGCTGCACCTGCTCGATGCGACCGGTGCCCGCGTGGCCCTGTGGACGGTGGACGCCGGTGCGACCGACTGGGAGGACATCGCCCTCGCCATCGACCCCGAGAGCGGACTCCCCACCCTCGCGATCGGCGACATCGGCGACAACGCCCGGTCGCGGGCCAGCGTCACCATCCACCTGGCGACCGAGCCAGAGGATCCGACGACCGGCGGACGACTCGAGGTCACCTCACTGCCGCTGACCTACGACGACGGTCCCCGTGATGCCGAGTCGCTCGTGATCGACCCGCGCAGCGGCGAGCTCCTCGTGATCAGCAAGTCGCTCTCTGGCGACGCCGGGGTCTACCGAGCTGTGGACGACCGCCTGGAGCGCATCCACACCCTGGACTTCGGCGCCCCCCCCCTCGGCGGCCTCGCCACCACCGGCGCAGACTGGTCCACCGACGGGTGGCTGCTGATTCGGACCTACCTGCCCGACGCTTACCTGTGGCCCGTCCCCGAGGACGCGGAGCTCTCCGAGGTGCTCGCCGCACCGCCGTGCCCCATCCGGCTCGCCAATGAGCTGCAGCCCGAGTCCGTCGCCTTCTCCCGCGATGGTCAAGCGGTGGTCACCGCCAGTGAGGGCCGAGACCAGCAGCTCTACCTGGTGGAACGCAGCGACTGACCGTGCCCACCGAGCGGCACTGCGGCCGTGCTGTCCTGCAGTCCGTCCTGATGCACCCCGAGGCGGCGCCGGGCGCATGCAGCGCTCGCGCCTCCTAGTCCCTGGGAGGCTTCTCGCGGACGTAGACGGTCTTGTGGACCGTCGCCACGACCGCTCGGTCCGCATCCTCGATGTTCACCTCGAAGGTCGCGAAGTGCTTGACGCCGCCAGCCGTGGCCGCACGGATCGCCTCGACCCGAGCCGGCGTCACCTCCATGTGAGCCCGGACGGTGCCTCGTCCGGGCTTCACGAAGGTGATCTCAGACTTCTGGTCCCAGACGTTGTAGGCAGGGCCCAGCTGGTTGATCAGCATGAGCATGTAGAACGGATCGGTCATGCTGAAGAGGTTCCCGCCGAAGTGGGTCCCGACGTAGTTCCGGTTGTACCGCCGCAGTCGGAGCTCGACCGTCACCGACGTGTAGTCGTCGGCGAGGTGCGTCACCGACACGCCCGCGCCGAGGTAGGGCGGGTAGAGGTTCAGGGCATGTCGGAGCATCCATGGGCGCATGCGCCCTCCTAGCCCCGCGAGGCGCCCAACTCCCGAGAAGTGACCCCTCGCGACCCGTTAAACGCCGCCGGGAGTTCGTCATGCTGCTTGCCCTGCTGCTCGCCTGTGAGCCGACCAAGGCGCCGACCACGGTCGACACCGCCCCTATCGAGACGGCCTCGACCCCCACGGGAGGCACGCCGACGGAGCCTCCGACCACCACCCCGACGGGGGGCTCCTCGACCACCACCCCGACGGGGTCGACGAGCACCACCACGCCCAGCGGCAGCACCTCCACCGGCAGCACGACGACCGGCAGCACCTCCACGAGCGGCACGACGAGCACCCCGACCGATCCCGTCCCGCCACCCGTGCGCTTCGTCGCGCTGGGCGATGCGGGTGAGGGCAACGACGACCAGTACGCCGTAGCCGACGCCATCGGCACGGTGTGCGCAGAGCGTGGCTGCGACTTCGCCATCTACCTCGGCGACAACTTCTACGACTCGGGCGTCGAGGGCGTGTTCGACGAGCAGTGGCAGTCCAAGTTCGAGCTGCCCTATGCCGACCTCGACTTCCCGTTCTACCCGGCCCTCGGCAACCACGACCTCGGGCTCGAGGGCCTCGGGGTCGAGTTCTGGCTGTCGCCCATCTACGTGAACTACACCGACTACTCCACCAAGTGGACGATGCCGAACGAGCACTACGCCTTCGAAGCCGGCAACGTGAAGTTCATCGCCCTCGACACCACCCGGATCTTCTTCAGCTTCACGGAGCAGCAGGCGACGTTCTGGGAGGAGGAGGTCGCGAGCAAGAGCCCCGAGATCGACTGGATCATCGCCTACGGGCACCACCCCTACGTCTCCAACGGCCAGCACGGCAACGCGGGCCGCTACGAGGGGCTTCCCCCCAGCCTGCCTCTCGCCGACATTCCCCGTGGCGACTACGTGAAGGAGTTCTTCGACGACCACGTCTGTGGCACGGCGCTGGTGTACTTCAGCGGGCACGATCACAACCGCCAGTGGATCGAGCCGACCTGCGGCACCGAGTTCATCGTCTCGGGCGCCGGCGCAAAGACCACCGAGCTCGTGGGCCGCGGCAACACCACCTTCTTCGAAGACGACACCCGCGAGGGCTTCATGTGGGTGGAGGTGGAGGGCAACCGCTTCACGGGCGCCTTCTACGACAAGGACGCCGTCCTCGACTACGAGCAGACCTTCCACCTGTGATGCGGTGAAAGAATCTCCGCTCTCCCGCGTATGGGGAGTGCGGAGGCACACATGCACTGGCACGAGCGACAGACCCACCTTCGACTGAACGCCGCGTTCAACATCGCCTACGGGCTGTTCAACCTCTTCGGGGCGCTCACCCTCTTCCTGCTCTTCGGTGGCCTGGGAGCGCTCGTCGGGGCCATCGGGCTGACCACCCTCGCCCTGCCGGCGGTCCTCGTGGGCGTGCTCTTCGTGATGGTCGCCGTCCTCGGCGCCATCTCGATCTCCCTGCCATTCCTCCTCAACCTCGTCGCCGCCTATGGCCTCGTCGAGGCCCCGAACGCTGTGTGGACGGTGGTGGCCTCCGTCATCGCCGCCGCGCTGATGCTGCCGGTCTTCCCGCTGGGAACCCTGCTCGGCGCCCACACCCTGCTCGTCGTCTTCTGGGATGCCCTGCCCGGCCTGACGTCTCGCGTGCGAAGGCTCCCCGCCTGATTTCAGGGTGCTAGGGTTGGGCTCCGGATGCTGGAGCCCCGATGTCTTCTCTTCCCCATCAGCTACTCCTGCTCGAGCTCGACGACGAGACCGGTCGGTCACTGGCCTCCGACAGCCTCGTCCAGTCCTGCACCCTCGCCGGTGCCGTGCTCGCCGAGCTGCAGCTCCGCGAGCGCCTGCTGCCGGTCGAGGCGAATCGCTTCGCCCTAGCCAGCGGCGAGCCTCTCGCCGGCGCCCTGGGTCTCGCAGAGGGACGACTTCCGGCCAGGCCGCGCACGCTCGCCGAGCTCATCTCGCACCTCGGCATGAAGATCAAGCCCGTGCGCATGGCCCTGCTGACCGAGCTGGAGGAGGCGGGCGCGCTGCGCCGAGAGGACGATCGCTTGTGGATCGTGACCTGGCGCACCCGCTGGACCGAGGCCGACCCGACGCTCGAGACCACGCTCGTCGCCCACCTGCGCGACTGGCTCGACGGCATGACGGAGGACGTTGCGCCGAGCCGAGAGGATCTGCTCCTCTCCCTGCTGCGAGCCTCGAAGCTGCTCGAGACCGTCTGGCGGCCCGAAGAGCTGGAGCACCTCGACCCGCTCATCCGAGAGCGAACGGAGCGCGCCCCCATCGGAAAATCCGTGACGAGTGCAATCCACACCACCCGCATGGTCCTCGCCGCGGCGAGCTGACCACAGCGCTGAAGACTCGTCAGAGTTTCTCACCACGAGCCCTCAGACTCCCCGTAGCGCCCACCGCCTGCTAGGCTGCGGCGCGGAGGTCATCCTGCTCACCTGGCTCCTCGCAGGCGCAGCCCTTGCACAGTCCGGCTTCGACGCACATGGGCTGTACCTGGCACCCCACGACGGCGACGTACGCGACCCACTCACCGTGCACCGGCCCGGCGCCTTCACGCAGTGGGACAGCTGGTTCACCTCGATCTTCGAGTATGCCGAGGCTCCGCTGGTGCAGGTCCGCACCTCTCGGGACGGCAGCGTGGAGGAGATCCCCGTCGTCGACGACCTCGTCGTGGCCAACCTCTCCACGGGGCTGGCCGTGCACGACCGGGTGCGCCTCGACCTGGCGCTGCCCTACACCCTCGTCGCACGCGGCCGGGAAGAGCTCGGCGCCGGTGATGGACTGTTCGGCGACCTGCGGCTCGGCAGCATGGTCAGCCTGATCCGGCCTGCACACCGGGAGTCCGGAGGCGGGGTCGGCCTCGGCCTCGTGCCCTGGATCGACCTGCCGACCGGCCGACCGGCCTTCCTGCTGGGGAGCGGCGGGGTCGGGGGCGGGATGAAGCTGGCGTTCTCGGCCGAATCCGACATCGTGACCTTCACGGCGGACGCTGGCCCCCGGTTCCGACCCGCCGCCACAGGGCTCGCCGGCACGGGCACCAGCGACGAGCTGCAGCTCGGCATGGCCCTCGCGGGTCGCCTCGGCCCCATGACCGGCATCATCGCCGAGACCCAGTCGCGTCTTCCCTTCGCGACCGCCGACGTTCTGGGCACCAGCGCCCCGACCGAGGGCATCTTCACGCTGCGGCAGCACGTCGACGAGCGGGTGCACTTCACCTTCGGTACTGCGACCGCCTTCTCACCAGGAGCCGGAGCGGCCGCCTGGCGCGCCTTCTTCGGCCTCGGGTACCGGGCGATCACCCTTCCTGATCCCCCAGACTCCGATCCCATCGGCACAGTCCGGGTGCTCGACCAGTGTCCTGCCGAGCCCGAGGTGCTCAATGGCTGGCGCGACGACGATGGCTGCCCCGATGTCCTGGCCGCCCTGCAGGTGAGCGTTCAGTGGCGTCGACAGCCCCTCGCCGGGGCTGAGCTCGTCATCACGGGCCCCGATGGCGTCGACAAGACAGGCGTGTCCACCGTGGGGGGCACGGCCTTCGACGCCGTCCCTGGCACGACCTGGCGCGCCCGAGCCCAGCTCGAGGAGGCCTGCCTCGCAGGAGAAGGCTCAGTCACCGCGACCGATGGCCCCACGATCCTGGAGGTCCCTCTCCAGCGCGTGACTGAGGCGACCGTTCGGGTCGAGGTCGTCACCCCCGACGGCGTCACTCCCGCCGACGCAACCGTGACCCTGGTCAGCACCAACCCCGGCTGCGTGCCCGAGGGCCTGCAGCCCCTGACCGGAGGGGTCGGCAGCTACCCGGTCGGCCGAGGCGAGCACACAGTGCTCGTCCAGGTGCCCGGGTACGCCGTCCACCAGGAGGCCGTCTCGCTGGTCCCCGGTGGCGAGGCCACGGTCCGCGTCCAGCTCGCCCCCACCATGGTTCGAATCACCGCCGAGCGCATCGAGATCGACGAAAAGGTCCACTTCGAGACGGGTCGCGCAGTGATCAAGTCCGACAGCTTCGACCTGCTCGACGAGGTCGCCAACGTCGTCCTCGCCCATCCCGACATCGGACGCGTCGAGATCGCGGGCCACACCGACAACCGCGGTGCAGAGTCCTTCAACCAGACGCTCTCCCAGCGCCGCGCCGAGGCCGTCCTGACGTTCCTGGTGAAGGCCGGGGTGCCTCCCGAGCGCCTGCTCGCCAGGGGCTACGGGGAGCTCGAGCCCATCGAGACCAACCGCACCGATGACGGGCGCGCGGCCAACCGCCGAGTCGAGTTCCGCCTGATCGACCGCACCGACGACGGGGAGGAGGCGCCATGATCGCTCTCTGGCTCGCCACGCTCGCCCTCGCCGAGGACTGGTCCGACCTCGGCGTCGGCCAAGAACTCCGGGTGATCACCCAGCTCAACGTCGACATCATCGACCCGAAGGTCGAGTCCTTCATCTGGACCGGTGCCTACCCCGTCACCGTCACCAACCCTGACGGCACCTCGCTCGGCACCTACCCGCCCGAGGTCACCATCAGCCCGACGATGCCCGGCGCCCACGCGGTGAGCATCGACGCACCGGCCGACGCCCTCGAGCTGGACCCGTTCCTGTCTCTCGGCGTGTGGAGCCTCGTCGTCAGCGGCGCGGCGCCTGACGAGGGGCGGGTCTGGAGCAGCGCCTGGCGCATCGACGCCGGCAGCTTCGCCGAGGACGATGCCTACGAGGGCAGCCTCTATGCCTCTGTGCCGAGCGGCATCCCCGGCGAGACGGCCGTGGTCGAGCTTCAGGCCGACGGTCTCGCAGGCTTCGTCTGGTTCGCCGCCGTCAACGACTTCGGCATCGAGGGAAGCCCCGGTCGCGCCTACCCGAGCCTCGACATCCCGACTCGGGCCCAGCTCCCCGTCTACCTTCGTCCCCCCACGGACTCCGCCTACACGAGCACCGAGCCCGAGCTGCTCTCAGAGCCGATCAACCTGGGCTGCGACGAGGTCGCCGACGGCCTCCCCGCCCTCTACACCTTCGACTCGGGCACCGCTGGCTCCTGGCACCTGATCTGCGATGTCGACGGAGACGGCGTCTTCGATCCATCGAGCGACGACGACGCCCACGTCCAGGGCGATGCCCTCCCCGGACCGAACGAGGTCGTCTGGGATCTGTCGATGCCCGACGGCAGTCTGGCTCCTCCGGGCGATCACGAGTGCGTGCTCTGGCTCACGGTGGGGGAGCTCCACTTCGTCGCCAACGACATCGAGAGCTTGTTTCCTGGCATGCGCATGTACGAGGTGGATGCCGACGGCGCGCGCACGCCGCTGCCGATGTTCTGGAACGACACCCCGGTGGCCGGCAACGCCGTGACGATGCCCAACGGCCAGCTCCCCCTCGTGAGCTCCGGTCCCGACGGCGTGCTCCCCGGTCCCTGGGACGATGAGCCCCAGCCCAACCTCGACGCCCGCTCATGGGGCAACTTCTCCGGCTCCACCAAGGCCGACGACGCCCAGCTCGACACCTGGACCTACCTCGACCGCATCGAGAGCAGCCCGTTCACCCTCTCCGTGGTCGACGATGTCGGCGACACCGACGGCGACGGCCTCACAGACCTCGCCGAGGACTGCCTCTATGGCTCGGACCCGGAGCTCGTCGACACGGACGGCGACGGCCTCGACGACGCCGACGAGGTCGCCATCGGCACCGATCCGGCCAACCCCGACTCCGACTCTGACGGCGTGAACGACGGCGTCGAGGTCGGCGACATCAGCGACCCGCTCGACACGGACGGAGACCTCGCCATCGACGCTCTGGACTCGGACGACGACGACGACGGCTTCCCCTCGGCAGACGAGCTGGGTGTCGACCGCGACGCCGATGGCATCCCCGACCGCCTCGACCCTGACGACGACGGCGACGGCGTGCTCACCCGAGACGAGGATCTCGACGGAGACGGCGACCCCTCCAACGACGACTCTGACGCCGACGGCATCCCCGACGCGCGTGACTTCGACGACGATGGAGACGGCGTGCTCTCGCGGGACGAGGACCTCGACGGAGACGGCGACCCGCGCAACGACGACTCGGACGGCGACTTCCTCCCGGACTACCTCGACTCGGACGACGACGGAGACGGCATCCCCTCGGCCGACGAAGACACCGATGGAGACGGCGACCCCTCCAACGACGACACCGATGGAGATGGCCTGCCCGAGTACCTCGACGCCGACAGCGACGAGGATGGCCTCCCGGACGGCGTGGAGGGCGCCGGCGATCCAGACGGCGACGGCATCCCGTCCTACGCCGACGAGGACTCGGATGGAGACAGCCTGCTCGACAGCGACGAGGGGCTGATCGACCACGACGACGACGGCGTGTCGGACTTCCTCGACCCCGACGACGACGGCGACGGCATCCCCACCCTGACCGAGGTGGCGAGCGGCGACACCGACGGCGACGGCGTCTTCGACTACCTCGACGTCGACGACGATGGAGACGGCGTGCTCTCGGCCGACGAGGGGACCGGCGACACCGACGGCGACGGCCTCGGAGACTGGCTCGATCCCGATGACGACGGCGACGGCATCCCGACAGTGGAGGAGGCCTCCTGGCCCGACGAGGACGTCGACGACGACGGCCTGCCGAACTGGCTGGACAGCGACAGCGACGGCGACGGCCTCTCCGATGAAGAGGAGGGCCCGCAGGACGCCGACGGCGACGGCGTCCCTGAGTACCTCGACCCTGCGGAGCGCATCGACATCCACTACCGCGGCGGCTGCTCGGGCTGCGATGGTGGTGGAGCCGACGGCAGCTTCGGCTGGCTCGGCCTGCTCCTCGGCGCCCTGTTCCTCCGCCGCCGGCGGGTGGCCCTCGTCGCTGCCGTCACCGCAGCCACGCCGGCCTGGGCCGCCGACGCACCCGAGATCACCCGCTCGCGCGGCCCTCGCGACGGCGTGGTCGTGCTCTGGCCGCGTGTGGTGCCCGAGACCGACAACCCCGCCATCGTCGATGTAGCTGCCACCGTGCGCCTGCAGCTGGAGCGTCTGGTCCGGTCCGAGCTTCCCGACATTCGGATGGAGGTTCGCCCCATGCCGGAGCGCGCGTGCCCCGAGTGGCGCGGGTGTCGCTCCGTCTCTGTCGGTGCCGTCCTCACACACCTCGATGGAGGCTGTGCCGTGGTTGCCACGGTCACTCCGCCGGGCGAGGAAGAGATGACGCTGCTGCCCTGGCTCGGCACGGTCGAGACGCCCGCCTCGGTGGCGTTTCGCTCACCGCCCGAGGAGCAGATCATCGTGCACGACCTCGTGCCCTGTGACGACCTCGCAGGCCGGAGCAACGCGAGCCGAGCGGCGCTGATCGAGAGCGTCCGAGCCGGACTCCAGCGCTAGGCTACAGGCGCATGTCCAGGTTGGCCTGCCACGTCCAGCGGGGCGGGGCACTGACGAGCCCCGTCGTCGGAAGGGGCTGAACCGCCACTGCCGTTCGCAGCATGCCCAGCGGTGTCGGTGCGTCGATCCCCAGCCCGACATCGCCGGTGAGATCCTGGAGGTTGACACCCCCGTAGAGCGTCTCTCCGATCTGCCGCGACCTCCAGCCCTCCCAGGTGCGCCCCACGTCGACGAACGGCGTCACCGTGAGGTGCGGGTGTACGCGGTGCCGCGACTCCAGGCTGGCGTAGAGGAGCACGTTGCCCCCGATGCGGGTGTCGTCGACCGTGCCGTCCCAGCCGGGCGCAGCAAGCCGTCGGAAGCTCCACGCACGCATGTCATAGGGGCCGCCGAGGTGGTAGCGGAGCCCGAAGAGGCGCGGCGCGTCGGGGACCTCCCACGTGGTCGCGCCGGCCCAGCCCCGAATCACGGCGGTCCAGACGCGGGGGTGCAGCGGCACGAATCCCCGTACGTCCGCATCGGCGCGCTGCCAGGGGCGACCGCGAAACTCCGCTCGCGGGGTCCAGCGCGCCTCGGCATGGAGCCCTCGCCGCGGATCGACCTTCCGATCGAGGGTGTCCACCTGGAGCCGCAGCTCTGGATAGACCAGCGTATACGACGGCAGGAAGCGGTCGCCGTCCGGCCCGAACCACCGTCCGTACACCGGTCGCTGTGCAGCGGATGCGGTGAAGGCATCGTGGTCGACGACCGCAGCCGCGACGAGCTGGGTGCTCTCGGTGCTCCACGAGACCCCAGCTGCCGCCTCGGGCTCGACGCTCCGATAGCCGCGGCGCACATCGAGCAGGCCGGCGGCCCGCAGATACAGAGCCAGCCTGCTGACGACACTCAGCGGCGCGTCCCACTCGAGGAGCGCATCTGCCGTGGGGCCGTGGTTCCCCGACAGCAGCCCGGGCGTCTCGGAGATGGTGGGCAGCAGGCGATACCCCACGTCCAGGTGGCCCCGACTGGTCACGAGGCGCCGTCCCACGCCGTGGGTCTCGACGCCCGCTCCCATAGTCGCCGAGAGCAAGGCGCCATTGGCACCCAGCGAGTAGCGCGGATGCCAGGTCAGCCGGGGCGCCTCCTCGACCAGGAACGTGACGGGGGCTGCGCCGTCTACGACCGGGCCGGGCTCCACCCGCACGGATGCGATCGCGGGTCTGGCCGTCAAGTCAGCCACCAGAGCGTCCAGACGCGCGCCGTCCCAGGGAGCGCCCTGACGGATGCTGTTGCGAGCCAGACGGTCCAGCGCGGCTCCTCCGATGGACTCGAGACCCAGCCACCGAAAGCCATCCATGTAGACCACGGGACCAGGCTCCACCTGGTAGATCACCCGGTCACCTGCCCGCTGCGCAGTCACGCTGGCCTGTCCATAGCCCGCAGCTCGCAGCACACCCTCGAGCCTCCGGGAGGCCGCCTCGTAGGTCTGAGAGACCCAGGGCCCCGCTGGGGGCAGGGCTTCCTGCAGGGCGACCTCGACCGGTGCAGGCAGCGCCTCGACGCTCCCCAGCACAGGGGTGACCTCGGTGCGCTCCCCCGCGGTCACTCGAAGGGTCACCACCCTCCACCGCTCACGCGGCGAGGTGACCTCGAGAGCCACGGACGCATCAAGCCAGCCGTGGTCGTGGAACCACCGCTCGACCCGCTCCCGGTCCTCCTCCACCCCCTCGGCGTCGAAGGCGGCGCGAGGCCGAACGATGGCCGCGAGAGGCACGAACTGCCACCAGTGGGTCTGCTCCTGCACCATCACCCGGCGTGCTTGCTGCGCCGTCTCGCGGGCGGCGGCGCGGTGCGGCAGGTCATCCTCGAGCGCGGGCAGGTCGGGGTCGGTCCAGAGCGTGCCCGACGGCTCGGGACCACGCACGCGGATCCCCACCGCCCACGGCGGTTCGGCGTGGCGGGGAAGGCAGGCACTGAGGCCCAAAAAGCACAGACACAGCAGGCGCACGACGCCCCATAACGCCGGAATCCGTCGCGTTACATCGCCCCTGGGGAGGACCGATGATCACAGGCGTGCAGGACGTGTACCTGAACGTGGTCGACATGGAGCGAGCCTTGGCCTTCTACGAAGGCATCTTGGGCCTCCGTGTGATCGAGCGCAGCCCCTGGTGGAGCGCCCTCGACGTCGGCGGAGTTCGAGTGGGACTCCACGGAACCGGTGGACGAGCGGTACCCGAGCTCGAGCGCGACGCCCACGGCCCCCTCTCAGGGGCGGTGCTCACGCTGCGATGCTCCGACATCGACCAAGCGGTCACCGACCTCGATGCAGCTGGCGTGTGCTTTCTCGGTCCGGTGACCCGGCACCCCTGGGGAGCTCTGGTGCCGTTCACCGATCCCGACGGCAACATCCTCAAGCTCATGGAGCCGCCACAGCATCCGCAGTGGCGTCAGGGGATCACGTTCCTGCCGACCACCGATCTGAGCGCGATGCACACCTTCTACAGCGAGACCCTCGGCCTCGAGCTCGCTCTGGACCAAGGGACCTGTCGGATCTACCGAATCGCCCGGGATGCCTACCTCGGCGTCTGCCAGCGAGCCGACGCTACACGAGCCGAGGGGGTGATCGTCACCCTCGTGACGCCGGACGTAGAGGAGCGCTGCGCCGCCCTCGAGGCTGCCGGGGTGAGCCTCGAGAAGCCCTGCGCCTACAACGCGGCCTACGACATCACGCAGGCCTTCCTCCGCGATCCGGAGGGGCACCTCGTGGAGCTCCAGCGCTTCGACGATCCGCGCTGGGCGGGCTGAGGCCTCACCAGCGGAAGCGGAACCCCACACCCGCCGACGGCCCGTCGACGAGGACCGTCACGCCGACGCCAAGTGCAGCTGCACCCGTGATGCCGCTGCTGACAACGAGCAGGTTGGTGGTCGACCTCGCGGCTGCGAGCTCGTCCTCGTTCGTGGCCTTCTCGACGCCGCCGGCCGTCAGCGCAGCGACGCCGTACAGGGCTCCCGCGACCGCAGCCAGTGCCCCCGTCGCAGCGACCTTCGCCACCGGGAAGGGCTCCTTCTCGAGCATCAAGTCGATCGGCGGCTCGGGAACTGGACCCTTGTAGAACTTGGGCGCCTTGTAGCCGGCCGGCAGCTCGCTCGTGAGCAGGGAGCTGTCGAAGGCAGCACCGTCCTGCCAGACGGCCGCGAGCACCGAGCCATCCTTGTCGACCTGCTGCATGAGGTAGGGCACCTCGGCATGCAGCTTCGGCTCGAAGAGCAGCACACCACTCGCGAAGACGCCGCCCTTCTTCGGGATGGACAGGGCCTCGCCCTCACGCACGGAGAGCGGGGAGTCGTCAGCCGTGTCGAGGAGCTCCCGGAAGGGGTGGTCCTCAGCGAAGGTGTCGCCCCAGTCGAGCGAGGCGTCCGCGTAGCGGGATGCAAGCCCCCACTGCAGCGCGACGTTCTCGTCTTGGTCGAAGAATGCGGTGAGCGCCATGTAGCGGGCAAAATCCGCGTAGACGGTGCGATCGACCAGCTCATCGAGGCAGCGTAGCTTCTCCTTTGCCTCGTAGAGCGTGCTGCTCATGCCATCGAGGTCGGCCGAGGCCATCGCGGTCTTGGCCGCATCGACGGCGACGGAGAAGTCGGCGTTGGTGTAGCCATCGCAGGCTTCTTGCTGCGCCAGTGCACTCGTCGACCACAGGAGGCCGGTCGCTGCGAGGAGGGTCGCTCTCACTGACCACCCCCACAGTTGTCGATGGGCTCGGTCTCGGGGAAGTCGGGGTCGTCGGACGGACAGGATGTCGTGCGAACGTCGGTCGACCCATCGCAGTCGTGGTCGATCTCGTCGCCTGGACGCTCGAGGTCTGAGCAGGGATGGATGTCAGGATCGGACGGATCGCAGTCCGCCGAGTTGGGCCAGTCGTCCCCGTCGTCGTCGGCCTCGGCTCCACAGTCGGCGTCACACCCATCTCCACGGTAGTCGGGAGCAAAGGGGTAGATGTTCCGATTGTCATCGTCGCAGTCGTCGCCGATCGGGTAGCCGTCGCCATCGGCGTCCCACAGCTCCTGATACTCGGCGCGCGTGACGTAGGCGCAACTGGACAGCGCCATCAGAGCTGCGCAGAACCACAGACGCATCGAACCTCCGGGTCGGAGCATAGCGGATAGCGGCCTTCTCCGACAGAACAGACGTGTCACTGAAGTACCGGAAGGTCGGTCAACCAAGCGACCACGGCGGCTGTGCTGATCACGGGACCCGTCCAGAGAACGGTTGCAGGCGGTGCCTCCTCGTCTTCTCCAGCCGTTCCCGTGGCCTTCTTGGCCATGTGCACACCGACCTTCGCGAGGTTGCCGAGGCGTCGCCGGTAGATCAGCACGCCAATGCCGACAGGCAGGTACAGAGCCGCGAACCAGAAAGTAGTCTCGATCAGCTCGTAGGCTCCGACACACGCGCCGATGCCCATGAGCAGCTTCACGTCGCCTCCCTTCTCCACGTTCGCGAACCACAGCGGCATGTGGATCACCGTGGCGGCCAAGAAGCCGTAGATGCCCAGTGTCGCATCGCCCGCCACCATGTTCACGAGCAGCCCGGCGGCGATCATCGGGCCCGTGAGGACGTTGAGGATCTTGCCTGTGGTCGCATCGGTCCAGGAGGCGATCGCGCAGCCAGCCAGCATGAGCCCGATCTGGGGGGTGAACTCCATCACTCTCAGTCCTCTTCCTCGGGAATGGCCGCGTCGAGACCGAGCGCTCGCTCGACGGCTGCCGCTTGCTGGCCCAACAACGGAGCCAGACGCGGCGCGCCCATCGTCGCACACGCCCAGGCCGAGAGGAGCAAAACCGTTGCGGCGAGCGCTCCTCTGTGGGACGTTCTGTGTGCTGCCCCGAGTGGGGACCGCGGCGGGCCGGAGCGCCGGCGAAGCATTAGAAAGCCCTTCGATTCGGTGAGATGAGCGACGTGTCGAGGTCCGCCATCCAGACGCTGGGGAAGTACCAGATCCTGGAGCGCATTGCCACTGGAGGCATGGCCGAGATCTACAAGGCCCGCCTCGAGGGGATCGGTGGCTTCCAACGCACGATCGCCATCAAGCGGATCCTGCCGAATCTCGCCCTGAATCGCGACTACCTCGAGATGCTCCGCGACGAGGCCCGCGTCGCCGGTCAGCTGTCGCACGCCAACATCGTGCAGCATATCGACCTGCGCGAGCACGAGGGGATCTGGTTCATCGCGATGGAGTACGTGCACGGGCGCGACCTCGGAGCGGTGCTCGCCCGCGCCCGAGAGCGTGGTCTGGTCCTGCCCGTACCCCACGCGGTGTTCGTCACGGTCGAGCTCCTCAAGGGCCTCGAGTACGCTCACACCCGGAGCGTGGTCCGAGGCGGGCGCCCTGTCGACCTCAACATCATCCATCGCGACATCTCGCCGCCCAACGTGCTCCTGTCGTACTCCGGCGAGGTCAAGCTCACTGACTTTGGCATCGCCAAGGCGAGCCTGAAGGTGATGGACACCGTCTCGGGGATCGTCCGGGGTCGCTTCGACTACATGAGCCCCGAGCAAGCCGCTGGACAGCGCGACCTCGATCAGCGCTCCGACCTGTTCTCGGTCGGCGTGGTGCTCTACGAGATGCTCACCGGCGTGCACCCGTTCCGTGCCGAGACCGAGCTCGACACGATCGAGCAGCTACGCGTCGGAGACTACGCCCCGATGCACCGTCACAACCCCGAGGTTCCAGCCAGCCTCGAGAGCATCGTCGCGAGAGCTCTCCAGCTCGAGCCCGGAGATCGCTTCCGAGATGCAACGGCCTTCAAGGAGGCCCTCGACAGCTTCTTCCACGACGCAGGGTTCTACTTCACCCACAACACCCTCGGAGGGTACATCCGTGGGCTGTTCCCCGAGGCCGATCCCGCATCGCGCCGACACGAGGGCAGCCCCGTGTCCCTGGGTGGCAACGACACCGACGACCTCGAGCTCGGGGAGGCCGAGCAGCCGACGAGGCGGCTCGAGCTCGCCTTGGTGCGCGATTCCCGCTCCCTCGATGCCGACGGTCCGCAGGGCATCGCCGCGCTCACGACCGAGCTGCCGACCAGCACTCCCAGCGATCCGCTGATCGAAGCCGAGATGCTCGTCCCGCCGGGAGGGGAGTTCGAGGACGAGGTTGCCACGGTCGTGCGTCCCGGTGCCTCACTCGACTGGGAGGGATCGACCGACCAAGAGACGGTGATTCGGCGCAGCCCGCTGCTCCAGCCACGCCTCACGATGCCCTCGTCCATGCTCGACCCGCGCTCGGGCGACACGCTGCGGTCTGTGGCCGACGACCCTGACGAGCCCCTGCCCAAGCTCGCGTCCAAGGTGCCCCCTCCGCGAGCCACGAAGCGCCCGCAGAGGCCAGCGACGCCGGGCGCAGCACCCACGGCGAGGCCTCCTGCCCCGCCCCGCAGCTCCGCCATCGGCTGGCTCGGCATGCTGCTGTTGCCCCTTGCGCTAGCCCTCGGCTTCGTCGTCGGCGCTGCGGGCACCGCGGTGGTCAGCCTGCTGTCGACGACCACGACCATCACCGTCGATGCCCCCACCGTGAGGTTCGAGGGAGCACAGGACGCCACCATCGAGATCGACGGCGCCCCCTACAGCGCAGGCAGCCCGCTGTCTCCGGGTCGCCACACCGTGCGTCTCACCGTCGATGGAGAGACGACAGAGCTGGAGCTCGTGCTGCAGGCAGGCGAGCAGGCCGTGCTGATCGCACCCGCCGAGTAGCGCTCACCGAAGCCAGCCCGCCGGCTCGTGGAAGACCTCCTGCACGGCCCTCCAGGCCGCCGAGAGCGCCTCGGTCGCCGTCTCGCCGTGGACTCGCACCTTGCGGCGCTGCACGCGCTCCACGCCATGGCCGAGTGCCATCCGGTCGGCCATGGCGTCCTTGATGACCGTGATCTCGGCCGTCACCGGTCCCTCCACGATGAAGGGCGTGAAGTCTCCCTGCTGGTGACGCCTGACCGCCCGCGCCGCAGCCTCTCGGAGGAGAGGACCGGTGTGCTTCGGCCCCCAGCACGACGCCAGATCGAAGCCGTGGACATCCTTGAGGACGGCCGTCTCCACGTCACCAAGATCGGCCCGAGCCTCCCGCGCCAGGTCGTCTCCCCCGCAGACCAGCGCGACCGGAACGCCGGCGTCGCCCAAGAGCGCGGCATTGATCGCGGTCTCGCCTACCTCGCGACCGTTCAGGGTGAGCTTGTGCACGACCGCGCTCGCCCAGGTGTGGCACAGCAGTCCCTTCGGCGTGCCTGCCCGACTGTGGAAGCCGACGAACATGCCGAGATCGAAGTCCGCCGTGAGTGCACCGACCTGACACAGCGGCTTCGTGTCCCAGCGGGCGGGCCCGCGGAGCACCCGTGCGGCCGGATGAAGCTCCTCGACGAGGACGTTGCGCATGTTCGCGTGGCCCTCCGAGACGAGGACCTCGGTGACGCCCTCCGAGACGGCTCCCTCAATGACCGCGTTGATGTCTCCGGTGAGCAGCCGGCAGCCCGACCAATACCGCGCTCCGCCGTCCTCGAGGAGCTGGTCGCGGTGGGTGATGCCGGTGGCGCCCTCCATGTCGGCGACGATGTACAGGCGCATTCGGTGCTCCGAGGCTCATGGTGCATCCCTAGACTATGACGCACCACGAGCCGGTTCACGCCTCCGCACGACATCCCTCCGCCTACGCAGCGCGGGCCAGAGTGCTGTGTAGTAGGCCAGGCTCACCCACGAGAATGGTCCGACCTCGAGCAAGACGGTGATGACGAGGTGCAGCCCGATGCCCACGACCGTGTAGACCTCGACGAGCCTCAGTCGCTCCAGCTGCCCCTCCTGACCTCGCTCCCTGCGGATCAGAGCCCAGGCCCAGAGCGGCATCGAGATCTCCCAGAGCCACGTCACCAGCGTGGCGATCTGGGTGAGTGGGAACAGAGGTCCCACCCAGGCCATGTCGAAGCGCTGCCAGGTGGGCTGCTGAAGGATCCAGTACAGCGCACCCAGATCCCCACCTGGGATCCAGTGGATGGAGAGCTTCTGGAGTCCGGTCGTCCAGTACATCAGGAGCAGCTGAAACAACACGAGCCAGCGGACCCACGCTCCTGCTGTGGCGCTGGCGTCACTCCAGTGGCCCGTCCGCAGCCGGGCGTCTGTGGACCAGGTGGCGGTGCCCCCGCCGAGCACCAGCAGCCACAGGGCGTTGGCGAGCAGCAGATCGTAGCCTCCCCGCGCAGCGCCGTTGGTGTCCACACAGGCGAGGAAGACCTGCAGGGTGAAGAGCGCGGTGACACGACCGCCGATCCCTGCGACGAGCGCGACGCCACCGAGCATCGCGAGCCACGCCAAGGTGTGCATCACGGCCGGCGTCGGACCGCCCAAGAGCTGGGCGAGGGCCGTCCCAGGCACGGCCTGAATGCCGCCGTGATCGGCGTGCGTCCACAGGGGACCGACCAGATCTGCCCCGATGACACTCCCGATCGACAGGCACACACACAGCCCGACCGCGACGCGGAACGCAGCCAGCGGACGCGCATCCTCCCGTGTCGACAGCACGCTCACCCAGCGGCTCCAGCTCACGGGAGCTCTCGCTCTTCGACGGCCACCCATCGCCCCTCGGGGGCCACCTCGCCGGGTGCGGGAGTTCGAGCCTTGTAGTACCGAACCCTCACGGCCCGAGCATCGGGTCTCTCTTCAGCGACCTCGCGCGCCACCCAGTCCGCGAGACGGGCACGCTGCTTTCGGTAGCGCGGCCAGGGCGCGAGGAAGATGAGCGCTCGCGCCCGCGCGTGACGAAGCTGCTGAGACCGCCAGGCGTGGTCCGGAGAGCCAACGACGTACAGCGGCTCCCAGCCCGCGTCGGTGCGCACGTCGACGTGCAGGCGAGCGGGAAACCGATGCGGCGCGACGAACATCCGCCAGGCCTGCCAGGTGCCGGCGTAGCGGTAGTAGGGGTCGAGGGGCCCGAGCAGAGCCTCCCGTGCGTCGACCACGGCGATCGCCAGGGTGCGCGCTGTCTCCTCCAGGGTCTCGGGCTCGGTGCCCAGCCGCGCTGCCCAGGCCCGAATCTCCTCTTGCACGGTCGGATCTGCCCAGGACGCAGGCGTGCGAGCCCCCTGGGGCGACGGCAGCGCCATGGCCGTGATGGCGACGAGGTGGAACACCACGAAGGCGCCCCGCAGGTGATCGCGCCAGGTCGGGGTCACCAGCTGAGCGGGGCGGGGTCTGAGCTGTGGCACGTGCACCCCTCAAAGGCCGCGAGGCCGTCGGCGAGCGGAACGTCACCGCTCGTGGCGAGCGCCACTGTGACCTGGAGCTCCGACACGCGTCAGGGCCAGTCGTACCGATAGGGCTCGGCGACCTCGCACGAGACGAGGTCGACGAAGGTGATGTAGGTCGTCAGGCCCGAGGCCAGCTCCGGGATGAACGACGTGCGCTCGATGAAGCCACCGGGGTTGATGTTGTCGGGCCCGAGGCGGTGGTAGCCCGTGACCGGCAAGAACAGTCCCGGGCAACCGGGGAGCTCGATGCTCTCCCCGAGGCCCGTGCCGACCACCAGGTAGGCCGTCTCACCGCCCGTTCCACCCTCACCACGGAAGGTGTTGTCGACGCCGGCGACGCCAGGGATCGGATCTTCGCTCACGGCGAGCGGCTCGATGTCGCAGGCGCCGAAGGTCGTGTCGAACTTCACGACATACTCGCCCGCTGTGGGTGCGGTGCACAGGCCCGACGGCGTCTCGAGCCCCTTGCCCTCGATCACGATGTACCGAGTCTGGCCCTCGAAGTCGCAGGAGAAGGTCGTCTCGATTGGATCGAGCGCTAGACCCGTGTTGCCACTGAGGCAGCTGCCGCCGCGCGGCGAGCACTCGTCGCTCAGGACGTACAGGTCAAAGTCACACAGCGCGTCGTGAACTTCGACCTTGACCTCACCCGCCGAGGGGCAGGTGAAGCTGTAGAGATCCTCCGGCCCTGCCTGGTAGAGCCCATCGTCGGGTGAGCCGCACTCGTAGATCCAGTCCCACTCGCTCGGCTCGGCGACCCGCAGATCCGCCGCGACCGAGCTGTCACAGCCCAGCTCCGCCAAGACAGGTTCCTCGGCGGGACACTCCGCGTGCGCGGTGGAGGTCAGTCCCAGCAGCAGAGCGCCCAACAACGTCATCGGTCCTCCTCGCGGTCCACGCCCAGCATAGCGGACCGTGCACCCCTCGCCTGCGCCCGTCAGTCCTCGAAGCAGGAGGACTGGTCACCGAAGGCCGGAGAGGGATTCACGTCGGGGTTGTCGTCGTCACAGTCGCCGACATCTTCGTAGTACCCGTCGCCATCTCGGTCGGAGTAGCCGTTCGGTCGGACATCACCGAGCAGCAGGCAGCCTCCGGAGAGACAGGTCGCGGGACCCTCGGGAGCCAGGAAGAAGGGCGCATCCTTGTAGACCATCTCCAGGGTCTCGGACCAGCCGAAGATGAACAGCTGCCCCTGGGGACCGGGCTTGACACCCAGGCAGAACTCGCCGTCCTCGTCGGCGTTCGTGCGCAGCACGCCGATGGTGTCGTCCTGAATCGACAGCAGCTCTGCACCTGCGATGGGCTCGCCATCGTCATCGACCACCCGCCCCTGGAGGCAGGCCGTGGACTCTGCAGGCTTGCCGATCGCCCACCAGCCGAGGTTGCCGATCTCGGCCCACTTCTCGTCGCCCTCCAGCACCAGGGCCTGGCCGCGCTTCCAGTACCCCTCGGTGGTGGAGAAGGTGTACAGGTAGAGCGTCGGCTCTCGGAAGGGCGAGCCCTCTGGGGTGGCGACGCGCACCTCGGCCGGGCCCTCGAAGACCGTGTCGTTCGGCTTGCGGATCTGGAAGGCCGAGAGCACATCGATGGACTCGGGGCCGACCTCGGGCACGAAGCGCTCGAGGTTGCCTGGGATCGCCGTCGACTCCTCGGGGAGGAGGATCGCATAGGGCAGCTCGAGGAGGCCGTCCGTGGTCGTCGTGCCCGTGCTCGTGGCGGTGCCGGCCGTCAGAGAGCCCGCAGGCAGCGTCACCGTCAGCGTGCCGTCGGTGATCACGGTCGGACTCGCCGGATCGACCGTCGCCGACGACGTCTCCTTCAGGTTGAACTGTACGCCGCCCATGCGGCCATTGACCACGTCGACGATGGCGTGCTGGGTGGTGTAGCCGTCCGTCGTGACCTCGGCCTGCGTCGTGCCGAGGGGCAGGTCCTTGAACACAGTCATCCCGGCCGCGTCGGGGTCGGCCGCGATGATCTCCGCATCCGAGGACGTGATCCGCACTCGAGCGCCCGTCAGCGGTGAGCCGTCAATCTGCCTGAGCTGGACCCCAAGACCCGTCTGGACGGGCGGTGGGGGTGCCTCACCGGTGTCACCCTCATCCTTGCCGCCACAAGCTGCACACAGGCCAAGCAGACCGAGCATCATGAGATCACGCTTCACAGCCACCTCCGCTTCGTCCGATGTACCTCGCAGTCCTTCGTGCCGTCGAGGCACGGCTCCCGACTCCGCGATAGGCTGCCCACCACTCTTCCATCTGTAAGGATGCACGGAGACACCGTGAGGCACGCCGCACTGCTCACTCTGCTGTTCGCCTGCAGCTCGAGCGACAAGCCGTCGAGCGACACCGGAGCTACAGCCTCCTCCACTCCGACGAGTGGCACCGCGAGCGGCACCACGCCGAGCGGCACCACCTCCACGGGCACCACGCCGAGCGGTACCACCTCCACGGGCACGACGGCCAGCGGCACCACCTCCACGGGCAGCACCTCCACCGGAACGACAGCGACCGGGACAACCCCCAGCGGCAGCACCTCGACCACCCCGACCGGCTCGACCAGCACCTCGACGCCGATCGACACCGGAAGCCCGTCGTCTACAGGCGACACGGGCGTCGTCGACGCAGACGGCGACGGCTTCCTCGCTCCCGAGGACTGTGACGACACCGACCGCGGAGTCTACCCGGGCGCCGTCGAGCTGTGCGACGGCCTCGACAACGACTGTGACGGCGTGATCGACGTGGGCGACTCAGCACTCTCCCTCGCCAGTGGCGACGTGCTGCTGACCGACAGCACCACACACCTTCGCCTCACCGGGAGCATGACCGTCGAGTTCTGGCTCCGCACCGGCGAGGGAGATCAGCAGATCTTGTCGTTCGGCAACGAGGACTCCCCCGCAAGTTGGGTTCTCGAGACGACCGATGATCGACGCCTTCGCCTCGAGGCCAACAACGTCGAAGGCACCAGCTTTCGCTTCAACTCCCCGCGGACCTACGCGACCGACACCTGGACGCACATCGCGATGACCGGTCTCGTCGAGGAGGAAGACACGGAAATGCCCTTCGCTCCGCCGTCTCCCTTCCGTCTGTACATCGACGGCCTGGCTCACTCGCCCACCCTCGCCCCACCGGACTTCTTCGAAGACGGTGGCGTCCCAGGCCCCCTTCCCCTGGGCCTTGGCGTCGATGGCTTCATGTCCTTCGAGGGTGAGATCGACGAGATCCGCGTCTGGGATCACTGGCGGGACCGCCTCTCCATCGAGGGAGACCGCTGCCGGCGCCTGACAGGTGATGAGCCCGGCCTCGTCGCCTACTGGCCCCTCGATGGAGACCTGACGGAGTACGTCTCTGGACTCGACTTCCGGGTCTCTGCGGGTGCCCCCGAGCACGTCGCTCGCTAGCTCCGGTGAATCCAAACGTCGTGGCCGAGACACCTCTCCTGCGAGACGGGGCCCTGCTCCGCACGTGGGGGAGTCCGGGGCGACGGCCGTATCCCACAGTTCGTGATTCGAGGCGCCTCACCACACCCACGAGTGGGTGCCTACAGAGACTCCGACGCCCCGGGCTGCCACATCTCTGCCGTGGCTCCGATAGGCAGCCCGCGTGAGACGCTTCGTGCCCATCGTGGTGACCCTCTGCGCGCTCGGCTGGATCACCCTCGAGTACCGCTCGCCCTCGGTCACACCTGCCCTCGATCACCTGCTCCTGGTGTCGATCGACACCCTGCGGGCCGACCACCTGGGCGCCTACGGCGCAGCGCCCGACCTCACCCCGACACTCGACGCACTGGCAGCCGAGGGCGTGGTGGTCGAGCACGCGATGGCGACGGCCCCGACCACGCTCGCCTCGCACGCGAGCCTGCTCACCGGACTGTGGCCTCACACGCACGGCGTGCCGCGAAACGGCTTCGTGCTGGACGCCGAGGTACCGACCCTGGCGGACCACCTCGCCACCCACGGATTCCACACCGCAGGCTTCGTCGGGGCTACCCCCCTGTCCGCATCGACCGCGCTCGATCGGGGCTTCGCCGTGTATGACGACGTGCGGGCCTCCGGACATGCCGAGCGCACCGCCGCAGAGGTGAACCGGGCGGTCTTCGAGCACCTCGACAGCGCACCCGACGGCCGGACGTTCCTCTTCGTCCACTACTACGACGTCCACACGCCCTATGGCTCACCCGACGGCCACGTCGACGACCCGAGCGCTGTGCAGGCGGCACGGGCGACGGCCACGAGCCCCGTCGGGGGCTTCGGTCACGTGCGCGCGGTCCGGACCATGCTGGAGCAGGACACCCCCGAGGCGAGCGTCCACAGCCAGGCGCTCGCCTCCCTGTACCGCTCAGGCGTGCGCTATGCGGACGCCCGCCTCGGCGAGCTGATCCGAGGCCTGCGGCGCCGCGGACTCCTCGAGCGCACGCTCGTCTTGGTCACCGCTGACCACGGCGAGGCCATGAACCACCCCGAGGAGATCTGGGACCACGGCTACTCGGTGATCGAGGACACCATCCACGTGCCGCTGATCCTCCGCTTTCCAGGTCGAGCCCACGCGGGACGGCGCCTGGATGACCTGGTGAGCCTCGTCGATGTCGTTCCTACCGTCTGCGAGGCCCTGGGCGTGCCTGCCCTCGAGACCGACGGGCGCTCCGTGATGCCTGCCCTCGACGGGCGCGGGCTCGCTCCTCGATCGCCCGCCTTCGCCGAGGCGACCAAGCCCTGGCGAAGCGATGGCACCACCGGCTGGGCGAACGCCCTGCTTCCGAAGGCCGCACGCCGCGGCTCACGCAAGGTGATCTGGGAGCCTGCCACCGATCGGGTGCGCGGCATCGAGCTCCCCTCCGGAGCGGAGAGCGCTCCCGCGCCCGGACTGGTGCGCGCTCTGCACACCTGGTCCGACGGTGCGGAGCCACCCCCCGCTGTCGAGGTCGGCGACGACGTGGAGCGCGCTCAGCTCGAGGCCCTCGGCTACACCGGCGACTGAGGCTCACCGGCGTCGACGGAGCGCTCCCAGGCCGAGCAGCAGCCCGAAGAGACCTGGCGAGCTGCCGCCTGTGTCACAGCCGCCCCCTCCGCTGGCCCACAGGGTCTCTCCGAGCAGCGCACAGTCCGGCGTGTTGGGCGTCGGCACCCACTTCGCATCGTCGTCGTAGCAGTCCGAACCGCCGTGAGCGTGTGCCTCGAAGCCGTCCGCGTCGGCGTCGAAGTCGGAGCCCCCGTCACAGTCCTGATCGATGCCGTCGTACCAGGTCTCGGGTGCACCCGGGTAGACGGCGGAGTTGCCGTCATCGCAGTCCCCAGGCTGTTCCGTGCCCTCAGAGGGATCACAGGTGCGGATCTCCACGCTCGAGCCAAAGCCGTCGCCGTCGCCATCGACCAGCACGAGCGAGGCGTCCTCAGACTCGGGGTCGTTGCCATCGCCGTCGCAGTCCCGGTCCACACCATCGCAGCGCTCAGGTGCACCCGGGTAGCGGTCCGCACGGGTGTCGTCACAGTCACCCCCCACGGGCACAGTGGCTGACGGTGCCTCACAGGCCGTCACAGCCTCGCCAGCACCAAAGCCATCACCGTCCGCATCGAGCCAGAACATCACACGGTCGCCGAGACCGTCGTCGATCACACCGTTGCAGTCGTCGTCCAGGCCGTTGCAGACCTCCTCCGCACCCGGGTACCGCGACGGGTCGTCGGGAGCGCAGTCGTCGTCATCGAGGATCCCGTCGCCGTCGCCGTCGCCGTCGCCGTCGCCGTCGCTGTCGCCGTCGCCGTCGCCGTCGCCGTCGCCGTCGGGCACGTCCCAGTCGTCGGCCGGCGCACCCAGATCGGGCGGTGAGCCATCCGCCTCCGGCTCGTCGGGATCGCCCGCGTCGACGATCACGCTGTCGGGCGACACGCGCGCGTCGATGGAGCAGGGGTCGTCCGGATCCCAGTGTGCAAAGCCCGGGTCTTCGGACAGCGCGATGTCGTTGGCTCCCGGAGATACGATGCCACGGAGTTCGTTGGCCCAGAAGCCGTTCCAGTCGCTCTCGAGCGCGCCGTAGGCGGTGAGCACCGCGTCTCTCGACTGGTTGTAGACATACAGCCCATGGTCGGTGCTGGCCGAGGCCCCGAAGCCCACCTTCACCGCGCCCCCGTCGACCCCTGCCTCGTTGGCGATGAAGGAATTGTGGGACGCCGACAGGTGACCCTCGAAGACCTCGACGGCACCGCCGTACACCCCACTGTTGGCGACGAAGGTGCTGTTCGCGAGAGTGATCGACCCGGGCGTCTCGAGGTGCAGCGCACCGCCGTAGCCGAGGACTGCCGAGTTGCCACAGAAGAACGACTCGGTGATCTCGGCGTCCACCTCCTCACCGTGGGTCATCAGGGCCCCGCCATCTTGGCCGGCCGTGTTGTTCACGAAGGAGCCGCCGTCGAGCACCAACTCACTCGTCGAGTCGAGGTAGATCGCCCCACCCCAGTCGGCGCTGTTCCCGTCGAAGTCACACGAGACGATCTCGACAGGGTCTTCCGACTGCCCCTGAACGTACAGCGCACCACCCTCCAGCGCCGTGTTGCCGACGAAGTCACAGTCATCGAACGAGACCGCCTCGCTCGGCTCGACGAGCGACACCGCGCCACCGCTCCCGAGGGTCACTCCCCCCCGGAAGACACTGGCGACCGCATCGAGAGAGCCTTCCTCGAGCCAGAGCAGTCCGCCGCCCACGGTGGCGACGCCCCCCGAGAGCTCACTGTCGTCGACGGAGAGGGTGCTCTCCACGAGGTAGGCGATGCCCCCCCTCGCCACCGGCAGGCCGACGAGCTCGGTGTTGATGATCTTCAGCCGGGATTCGGTCACCCAGAACAGCCCTCCGCTCGCGAGCGCACCGACGCTGGCCCCACTGACGGTGCTGCGCCGGAAGGTCAGCGTGCTGCCGTCCGTGGCGGCCCCCACGGCACCCAGCTCGGCGGAGACATTGGAGACCGCCACGTCATCGACGACCAGGCTCCCCGAGTCCTGCACGAAGAACGCCCCACCGGCTCCTGCTTCCACGGCCACGTCATCGACGACGCCGCCGTTCATGTCGACATCGCCGCCGACGACCCAGATGGCACCGCCACCCGATCCGTAGTCCGTCTCCACCCCGTCGAAGCGAACGTCGAAGAGCCTCACGTCGCTCTCGACAGCCTTCAGCCCGCGCTCGCGTGAGCCGTCCCAGGCTCCGATCTGTATGTTGTCGATGACCACATCGGCCTCGACGATCTCGACGATGGCCGCCACGTCGGAGCGGAGACCGGCGATCACCGCATCTCCGGCACTCTCGAGGTCGAGCTCCTTCTCGATGACGACATCTTCGTAGTAGTGCCCACCACTCAGAAACAGGACATCGCGGTCGTCAGCGAGGTCGACGGCGGCCTGAATACCCACCACGTCGCACTCTGGGCCATCCACTGGACAGACGGTGAGCGTGGCTGCGGCCGCGGGGAGCGAGAGAATCGCCAGGATCAAGAGCCACCTCCACTTCACGAGGGTACTGATCACGCTCTGCGCCGGCGACCCGTCAGCCTCTCGCCAGAATGACCAGCGCTCGACTCACCGTCCGTCGGATTCGATCCGACCATCTCGTAGCCGGATGGTGCGCTGCGTGCGCTCTGCGATGTCCGGCTCGTGGGTGACGACGAGGATGGTCATGCCCTCGGCATGCACCTCCTCGAGCAGCTCCATGATGTCGTAGGACGTCTGGGTATCGAGGGCTCCAGTCGGCTCGTCGGCGAGGATCACCCTCGGCTTGTTCACCAGAGAGCGCGCGATCGCGACCCGCTGCTTCTGGCCACCCGAGAGCTCGCTCGGTCGGTGGTCGTGCCAGTCCGCGAGCCCGACCCGCTCGAGCAGCTCCATGGCGCGCTCCGAGCGCTCCCGACGCGACACCCCCGCGTAGTACAGCGGCAAGGCCACGTTCTCGAGGGCCGTCTTGTAGGCCAGCAGGTGAAACGACTGAAAGACGAAGCCGAGGTAGCGGTTGCGGTACGTGGCTGCAGCACGCTCGTCGAGGTCCTTCACGAGCGCGTCGCCGAGGCAGTACTCACCCGAGTCGTAGCGGTCCAGGATGCCGAGGATGTTGAGCAGCGTCGACTTGCCCGACCCGGACGAGCCCATGATCGACACGAACTCGCCCTCGTCGACGCTCATGTCGAGATCCTTGAGCACATGCAGCGAACGCTCGCCGATGCGGTAGGACTTGTTGAGCTTCTCGATCCGGATCATGCGGAGCGCTATCGGCACGCGGGCCTGCGGTCGAGGCCCTCTGACCGTCGGGGACGTACGCAGCCCGGCCGCGGCTGACCGACGGCCGGGAGAGCGCGAGCGCTCAGATCTGCGGGCCAGCCCGGAGGACCTCCTCGGAGACCCCGTCGGCGTACTTGCGGAAGTTCTCGATGAAGCGATGAGCGAGGAGCATGGCCTTGTCGTCGTAGGCCGCCGGGTCGGACCAGGTCCGCCGGGGCTGCAGGAGAGCCTCGGGCACGCCACTGCATGCCGTCGGCACCGCAAAGCCGAAGGTCGGATCGAGCACCGTGGGTACCTGCGCGAGCTCGCCGCTGTGGATGGCATCGATGATCGCGCGGGTGTACCGCAGCTTCATGCGCGCCCCGACGCCAAACCCGCCGCCGCTCCAGCCGGTGTTGACGAGCCACACGTCGGCGCCGTGGCGCTCGATCTTCTCGGCGAGCAGCTCTGCGTACTTGGCCGGGTGCCAGACGAGGAAGGGCCCACCGAAGCACGGCGAGAAGGTCGCCTCCGGATCGGTGACCCCCATCTCGGTGCCGGCCACCTTGGCCGTGTAGCCACTGATGAAGTGGTACATCGCCTGCTCAGGAGTGAGCTTCGACACCGGCGGCAGGACGCCGAAGGCATCACAGGTCAGCATGATCACGTTCTTCGGGTGGCCCGTGACACAGGGCACCTTAGCGCTCGGGATCGACGTGATCGGGTAGGAACCACGTGTGTTCTTGGTGATCGAGGTGTCGTGATAGTCGACCTCACGGGTCGCCGGATCGTAGACCACGTTCTCGAGGATCGCCCCGAAGCTCAGTGCCCGGAAGATCTCTGGCTCGGCCTCCTCGGACAGGTCGATCGCCTTGGCGTAGCAGCCCCCCTCGATGTTGAAGACGCCCTCGTCGGTCCAGCAGTGCTCGTCGTCGCCAATGAGCAGCCGCTTGGCGTCGGCAGACAGTGTCGTCTTGCCCGTGCCGGAGAGCCCGAAGAGGATCGAGGCTTGGCCGTCGGCCCGTCCCTCGGTGGCCGAGCAGTGCATGGAGAGCACGCCGATCTTGGGCATCAGGTAGTTCATGATGGTGAACACACCCTTCTTCATCTCCCCGGCGTACTCCGTGCCGAGGATCACGAACTCCTTGCGGCCGAAGTGAAGAGAGACCGACGTCTTCGACGTCATGCCCGTCGTGTAGCGGTTCGCGGGGAAGGCACCGCCGTTGTACACGACGTAGTCGGGGTCACCGAAGTCCGCGAGCTGCTCCGGTGTGGGCCGGATCAGCATGTTTCGCATGAACAGCGCGTGGTAGGCCCGCGCACAGATGATCCTCACCTTGATCCTGTACTTCGGGTCCCACCCGGCGTAGCCATCGATCACGAAGAGGCGCTCGCGGGTGTTGAGGTAGTCGACGGCCCGCTCACGGTTGATCATGAACGTGTTCTCGTCGATGTCCATGTTCACCGGCCCCCACCACACGTCGTCCTCGGTGGTGGGCTCCCGCACGATGCGCTTGTCGGTGGGGCTGCGGCCCGTCTTCTCGCCCGACAAGGCCACGAGCACACCGGTCGAGGTGATCGCGCTGCCTGCCTCGTGACGCAGGGCGAGTTCGTAAAGGACCGGAGGATGCGGGTTTCGGACCACGTTCTCGACGTGGATACCGTGCTTGTCCAGCAGCGACATGGGTGACCTCTGTGTGGAGTGGGCTCGAGACGTGGGGCTCCGACGCTCGAACGGTGCATTTCGCAGGACCTCGGGTGTGGACCGAGGAGCCCGCGCCTTACACCGCAGCCTCCTGGGGAGGAGGCGGGTGCCGCGTGATGTTGCTGAACTGTTCCTGAAGATCGCGCGCGCCACTCACCCATCGTCCCCGGCACCCTCTTGACAACTCTGGCCGTGACGGACGCCCATCGGTTGGTGAGTGTGGCCCGCCTCGCACAGAGGAGGGGCCATGTCGACGATTCGTGAGTTCCTGGATCACCACTTCCTGCACTTCAACAGCCGCCAGGTGGTCGAGGCCGCCCGCGCCTGGGAGGCCCACATCGAGGCCGGTGGCACCATGCTGGTGTCGCTAGCGGGGGCGATGAGCACAGCCCGCATCGGTCGCATCCTCGGTCGGATGATCGACGAGGGCTGGGTGCACGCGATCTCCTGCACCGGCGCCAACCTCGAAGAAGACCTGTTCAACCTCCTCGCCGCCGACGAGTACGAGATCATCGACGACTGGCGAGCGCTCCGGGCCGAGGACGAGGTCGCGCTGTACGAGCGCGGCATGAACCGCGTGACCGACACCTGCATCCCGGAGACGGTGATGCGGCACCTGGAGGAGCGCCTCCTGAAGCGCTGGCGCCTCGCGGCCGCGTCGGGCTCGGGCAAGCTCCCGGCCGAGCACCTCTTCGACGTGCTCGACGATCCCACTCTGCCGGCCCACTTTCAGATCCCGCCATCCGACTCGTGGATGATCGCCGCAAAGCGCAAGGGTATCCCCGTGTTCACGCCCGGCTGGGAGGACAGCACCACGGGCAACATGTTCGCCGCCGCGGTGTTCCGTGGCGCGCTTCCCGACCACAGCGCGGTCGTCTCCGGCACCGCGCAGATGGTGCGCCTGATGGAGTGGTACCTCGCGAACCACCGCGTCGATCAGGGCAGCCCGGGCATCGGCTTCTTCCAGATCGGCGGCGGCATCGCCGGCGACTTCGCGATCTGCGCGGTGCCGACGATGATCCAGGACCTCCACCGGGAGGACGTGCCCTTCTGGTCCTACTTCTGCCAGATCAGCGACGCCGTCACGTCCTACGGTGGCTACTCCGGCGCCGTGCCGAACGAGAAGATCACCTGGGGCAAGCTGGACGCGCACACCCCCAAGTTCATGATCCAGTCGGACGCGACCATCGTCGCACCGCTGATCTTCGGGTACCTGCTCGGCGACTGAGCGATCGGCTCAGGAGTGCATGCGCATCGGCTGATCGAGCGCAGCCAGCTCAGCCAAGACCTCGGCCTCGTGAGCGGCCAGCTCCGCGAGGCGGGCGTTGACGACCTCGCGGCTGAAGCGCTGTGCGGCGAGCCGGGTGTAGAGCGTGTGGTGCCGCGCCTCGCTGGCCAGCAGAGAGCGGTAGAACTCGCCGAGCTCAGCCTCACCCGACTCGGTGAGACGCTCGGCGAGCAGCTTCATGCGCTCGCAGCTTCGCGCCTCGATCAGCGCGCAGCAGATCAGGGTGTCGAGCAGGCGCTCCGGCTCCCCCTTGCGCACCGCCGCCATCAGCCGAGCGCCATACTTCCCCGCGGTGATCTTGCGGAAGGTGAAGCCACGCTGCTCCAGCATGCTCACCACGAGTTCGAAGTGCTCGAGCTCTTCCCGCGCGAGCTCGGAGAGCGGACGCTGGAGCCAGGGCAGATCCGAGTAGCGGAACATGAGGTTCAGGGCCGTGCCCGCCGCCTTCTTCTCGCAGTGGGCGTGATCGAGCAGCAGGGTCTCGAGATCGGCGGTGGCCTCGTGGACCCAGGAGGAGCGTGTCGGCGCGGCGAGGTGGAGCATGGTCCCGTCGGGGGCAGGCTGCTCCACCTATCGCGCCGGAGGCCTCGCAGCGTGCAGGAACGTCGCGCGCCGCTGCACGCGCCTCCTCACGCACAGCCCGGCGGCTGGACTATGCGCAGAAGATCCCGCCGAACTCGATCTCATAGCAGCACTCGCGCTCGAAGGAGGTCTCGGGCCCGCACACCGCGCGCACGTCGTACCAGCAGTAGGGGTCCCCGAAGGGATTGCCCAAGGCCTCGAGCACGAAGGCATCCACAGACAGTGCGGTGTAGTCCGGACAGATCCCGTGATCCGGGATCGGCCCGCAGACCAGCCAAGCCCCCTCGAGGGAGCCCTCTCGGGCCAGCTCCCGCGTCGCACGGTCGACATCCGAGCACGAGCGCGGTGGCTCCGTGTCCGTGTCCGAATCGGTGTCGGCGTCCGAATCGGTGTCGGCGTCCGAATCGGTGTCGGCGTCCGAGTCGGCATCCGTGTCCGAATCGGCGTCCGTGTCCGAATCGGCGTCCGTGTCCGAATCGGCGTCCGTGTCCGAATCGG
>PKDJ01000365.1 GCA_002862545.1 Pseudomonadota bacterium | reverse complement strand
ACGTATACCGAGTGTGCTGTCGCGCGCCCACACGGACTCCCGCAGTCCAACCGGCGACGGCCTTGCCGCGTCCACAGACACTCTCGATTTGGCCTAAGAAGAGGATGCAGAACGCGGCATTTCGTGGCACTATCTGCGCGAGGACCGCGACGGCACGGGAACCTATCTCTGGCTGGTGGTGTCGACCTTTCGGAGGGCAGTGCGTTGGCGAAGAGGGAGACCCTGCTGTTGTGGCCGACGGTGGCGCTCGCTTGTGTCGCCTCTGTCGTGGCCGTGGCTGTTCCAGACTCGGGCGAGCCGCCACCAGCGGCGCCCCCCCTGGTGAGGGTGGCGGGCGACACCGCGACCCTGCCCGCGCCTCCCCGCTCCCTCGGGCCAGAGTTCGGTCCGGAGACCACACTCGAGCACGTCCGCCAACACCTCTCCGCCGGAGACGTGCCCCGCGCGCGAGCAGCAGCCGAGGCGGTCGTCACGCACCGACGCTGGGGGCGCGAGAGGGATGCAGCACGGCTCGTTCTTGGCCTCTTGCATCGCGATGCAGAGCGTCACAACCTGGCTTCAGAGGCCTTCACGCAGGTTCGCGCCAGCGGCGGCGCGCTCGCCCCATGGGGCGCGTACTACGAAGCCGAGCAGGATCTCGCCAGAGGCAAGGAGTGGGTGGCGGTTCGCGAGTGCGAGAAGTACCGAGAGCGCTGGCCCACTGGCGCCCATGCCGACGCTTGCCTGAGGCTGATCGCGACGGCCCACGCTCGAATGGGCAACGCGAGTGCCGCACGCACCGCCGCGGCCGCGTATGACTCTGAGCACAAGGTCGGTCCGATCTCCGAGCAAGTCGAGCTCGCCCTCGCCATGAGGCTCGCAGAGACGCAGCCCGCGAGCGCCGTGCCGCAGCTGCGTGAGCTTGCCTCCGACCACACCGCGCCACAGACAGGGCGCGTCGCCGAGCAGCTACTGTCCCTGCTAGATGAGCAAGGCATACCGGGTGCGACGCTCGATGATGATGTCAGCGCATTGATGCAGAGAGCCGTCTCCCTGCGCGATGCCAAGCGCTATGACGAGGCCTGGGAGCTCTTCGAGGAGCTCACCGCTCGTGCAGCGGACGACCGAAAGCTGAGCGCATGGGTCGATGGCAGTGCGGAGCGCTTTGGATGGCGCTGCCATCGCTGGGACTTCCTCTTCGAGATGTACAGCCACGACTACGCAGAGCAGCCAGACGGCGAGCTGGCCTGGAATGCGTACCGCGTGCTGGAGCGCGGGGGCCGGTGGGAAGAGGCCCTGGCCTGGGCCCGCAAGGGTATCGAGAAGCACGGGCGAACACGCCACTGGAGCCGTAAGGAGGAGCAACTCGGCCGAACGTTCATGCTCGGCGGCGCCTACGAGGAGGCCCGCGACCTATTCGACAAGGTCGCGCGTCGCGGCGGCTGGACCGGGCGACGCGGACGCTTCTTCGCAGGTCTCTCAGCCCACCTTGCTGGCGACTCCGATGGGGCCCTCGAGCGGCTGGATGCGGTCATCGACGCCGAGCGCAGCTATGCCACTGAGGCGCGGTACTGGCGGGCTCGCGTATACCAGGCACAAGAGCGGCACGCCGACGCTGGCGCCGAGCTTCGCATCATCGTAGAGGAAGATCCCTGGGGCTGGTACGGCCTGCTAGCGCTGCAGGGCGCACGTCCGGCGGCCAACGACGACCTGTTCGACCGCGACGGCACGTGGGCGGGTGCCACCCTCCCCGCCAACGACGAGTGGCGTGAGTCCTGGACTGTCGCAGAACGACCCAGCCACGAGATTCCCCTCGCGAGCCCTGTCGCCGCTGCTCGGAGCCGAAGGCACACGCCTGCCTCTCCCCTACCCTGGTCTCTCCTGACCACATCCACGGGCCCTCTTCGGCCTGCGCCGTCTCCTCCAGCGTCGGTCGTCACGCGGGACGATCCGACCGTCCCCCCCACGTCCTACCGGCCCGGAGTTCTCTACGATCGCGCGAAGGCTGACTCACTGGCGCAGCGCCTGGTGTCGACTCTGGGTGAGGCCTGGCCCGAGGCTGCAGCCATTCGCGACTTGGCCGACGCAGGCCTGTATGACCTCTCCGGCCCCGCCTTCTCTCGACTCTATGAGGAGTGGCGCAGCGCATACCGCTACTCGGGCAATCGACGGCATCGGGCGGCCCGCAAGCTCTCGATGCGCTCTGAGGAGTGGCGACACCTCTTCTACCTGACCCGAGACCACCACCACGCTGCTCGCTTCACCCATGACCTGTGGGATGAAATCGACGACCCCGAGATCGCCATGAGTGCTCGGCGACTCGGCTACCCTCTGGCTCATGACCACGTGGTGTGGAAGGCAGCACGCGAGCACGATGTCGACCCCTTCCTCGTGATGGGACTCATGCGGCAAGAGAGCACCTACAACTCCATCGCGGTTTCGTCCGCCGGTGCACGGGGGGCGATGCAGATCATGCCGCGGACCGGTCACCTCATGGCCGATCTCCGCCAGGATGTTCGCTTTACCGCTGGTGACCTGGCTGACCCCGTGCTCTCCGTGCAGTACGGCATCGACTACCTCGGCCTGCTCTTGGAGCGCTTCGATGGGGTCTACCCACTCGCCATCGCCTCGTACAACGGGGGGCCCTTCAATGTCTCGGCATGGCTCGCGGGCACCGGCTCGGACATGCCCATGGACGCGTGGGTCGAGCACATCCCATTCCGTGAGACCCGCCAGTACGTCAAGAAGGTCAGTGCCGGGTATGCGGCCTATGTTGGACTCTATGCGCCATCAGGCGCCATCGTCTCACTCCCTTCGACGCCACGTGGCGACCATGCCGAGGTCGTCGACTTCTAGAGATGCCACGGCCCGCCACGCGCGAGGAAAGCTGACCAGATGGCAAGCGTCTTCTTTGTCCTCCTCCTAGCCTCACCCTCGCATGGTGGGCGCCGAGCGAAACCACGCCCAGAGCCAAGTCCAGCGGTCGAGCACGTGCCCGAGCCTCTACCCGTGGTCGACCGACTCTGGGGCGATGGCCTGCCCGCGGCAGCTGGAAGGATCCCCGTCGGCCTTGCCAACCTGAGCGCCCAGGGGTGTCGAGCCTGCCATGAGGGTCAGCACGAGGGCTGGAGCAGCGGCCATGGCTCGTCGGCTCGCTCTTCGCCCTGGCGAGCAGCGGCCGAGGCGGCTGCCGATCCCATGTGTGCCGCCTGCCACCAGCCTCTCGAGGAGCAGCACCCGGGAGAGAGCTTCGACGCAGGCCTGTCCCTGGAAGGCGTGACGTGTGCGTCGTGCCACGTACGCGATGGCTTCGTGCTCACCGCGCGGGCCGCCGACGCTCCTGCAGCTCCTCATCCACTCGCCCACTCTCCTGCTCTGGCTGACGACACCGTCTGCGCAGCCTGTCACCAGCTGACGTGGTCCGGGGCCGACCGCCCGCTCTATGACACGTGGTCGACGTGGCAGGCGTCCGCCTATGCCGAGGCGGGTGTCTCCTGCACGGCCTGCCATGGCTCACATGGTCCCGCACTTGATCCTGCCCAAGCCGTGAGTGTCCTCCTCGATGTCGAGCGGCTGGAGGTCCGCCGAGGAGGCCCCCCACTTCGGGCCAAGATCACTCTGCAGAACACTGGCTCGGGACATGCCTTCCCCGCCGGCTCTCCCTTCAGAGCCGTGCAGGTTCGCCTTGCTCTTGACCATGAGGATGGAGTCACCTCCGCCTCGGAGAGCCTCACACTGCTCGGTCGAGAGCTGGCGACCGAGGCGCCGTGGCTCACCCAGACCGACTCGAGGCTAGGAATTGGCGAGACCCGAGTCCTGGACTGGGAAGGAGCCCTACCACTCGATTCCCCCTCGGGGAACTGGGTCTTCCATGTCACGCTCTCCGAGGTCGTCAGCGGCTCGGCAGATGCGGCCCCCTTCGTCGACCAGCGACTTCCGCTGCGCGTCGACTAGACACCCGCGAACCTATTGGTCCATGGGGTTGCGGCCTCGCTTACCCATGGTGCTTCCCATTGTTATTGTGGCTGCGCGGCGACGGTCGGGCTGCTCGGAGTGCTCATGCTCAAGTTCCATGCGCGAACGGATGTCGGCCTGAAGCGCAGACACAACGAAGACTCTCTGCTCGCAGCGGAAGACTTCGGTGTCTTCGTCGTTGCAGATGGCGTCGGTGGGCGAAAGGCGGGGGAGCTCGCTAGTGCCATCACCGTCAATACCTTTCAGACGTACGCGCCACAGCTCAAGGACTCCGTCGATCGGTTCGCCTCGGCCTCCAATCGCGAGAACCGAAACGAGGTGCTTCGCCTCCTCGACCAAGCAGCCAACGCTGCTTCACGCAGGGTCTACGAAGCCGCCACAGCCACGGGTCGTCAGGGCATGACCACGACGCTCGTGGCCGCCGTTGTCGGTGGTGGGGCCGCGTTCGTCGTGCACGTGGGAGACAGCCGCGCCTACCTCGTGCGCGACGGTCAGCTTCGTCAGCTGACAGAAGACCACAGCATGGTCAACGAGCTGATACGCACGGGCGCCATGACCCCAGACGATGCTGCGACAAGTCGCTATCGCAACGTCATCACCCGCGCGGTTGGTCTGTACCCCAACGTGCGAACAGACACGCTCCATGTGGAGCTACTCGACGGTGATCGGCTGCTGCTCTGCAGCGATGGACTGTCTGACCTCGTCCCAGCACAAGGCCTGCTAGACCGCATGGTGCAGGTCAACCTGACGCACGCCGTTGACTCCCTCGTACAGGCTGCACTCGACGCTGGCGGCAAAGACAACATCACTGTCGTTGCCATCGAGCCCGAAGCCGTGCTCAAGGCCGAGGCCGTGGCTGCCCGCGCCAGAGCGATGGAGAAGCTGTTCCTCTTCGAGGATCTCCCCTTCCATGCGCGCCTTCGCGTTGGCCGGATCGTCAGCGAGATGTTCGTGACACCCGGCCAGACGATCGTACGTCAGGGAGAGACCGGAGACACCCTGTTCGTGGTCGTGACAGGCTCTGTCAGTGTCCAGCTCGAGGGACAGGAGGTCGCTGTCCTCAAAGAAGGAGAGCACTTCGGCGAGCTAGCGCTCGTAGACAGCGAGCCCCGCTCGGCGGACATCGTCGCCAAGGGATTTGGGCACCTGCTCTGTATCGAGCGGGATGCACTACGTGAGTACTGCATGATGGAGCCGGCGCTCGGAAACCTTCTCCTGTGGAAGCTCGTGGCCACTCTGGGCCAGCGCCTCCGTGCCACGAATGCCAAGCTCGCGGCCGAGCGAGCAAGTGGCGCTGCGCTCCGCACTGACCTCATGTGAGCGACATCGCTTGTGCCCCACTGCCGAGTGACGCCCACACCAACAGGCTGACGAAGACACTGAAGTCCAGGCGGAGCGCTCCATCTGGGAGCCCCGTCGCGGTAATCCGCTGATCATCCAGAACCTCTAGGGGGCCGCAATGCGACCCGAGCCTCGGGACGGTGAGTCCCTCGATCATCTCGTTGGCGGCTGGCGCATCTTCCAGCTCGTTCGTGGCCATCGCTTCAGCACAGATGACCTCGTGACCGCTTGGCGGGCCCGCAAGGCGCGTCCCGATGCGTCGCGCTACCTCGACATGGGCTGCGGCATCGGGTCCGTCGGGCTCAGCACCTTGTACCACCTGCCCGCCGAGACACAGATGGTGGGCGTTGAGGCACAAGAAGTCAGTGTCGGCTTGGCGCGACGGACTGTCTCATGGAACGAGCTGTCAGACCGTGTGTCGATCGTGCACGGCGATCTACGCGACCCCAACGTCTTGCCGACCGGGAGTCAGTTCGACCTCGTGACGGGGTCGCCCCCCTACATTCCGGAGGGCAAGGGAGTCCTCTCTCCGATTCCCCAGAGAGCCCATGCGCGTATTGAGCTTCGCGGCTCCATCTTCGACTACTGCAAGGCCGCTCGGAGGTGGATGGCGCCGGGTGCTCGCTTCTGCTTCGTGATGGCCGCCGCAGACCCGCGCACCGAGGCTGCCCCTCTCGCTGCTGATCTCGTCGTGTTGGAGCGCTGGGACTACGTCTTCCGGGCCGGGCGCCCCCCACACATCGCGACACTCGTGTGCGCTCGCAGGGAGGATGTCCCCGACGCTCCGGCGCGTCAGACGGGCACGCTCGTGGTCCGGGGAGAGGACGGCCAGTGGACCGACGCCTACGTCGACTTCCGTAGGGAGGTCGCCAATCTGCAGGACAGGTAGCGCGATGCGCTCAGGCTTCGCCCCGTAGGGCTGCAAGCTCCGGAGGACGCAGGCCGAGCTCCTGTGCAACCTCCAGCACAGATGCTCGGAAGGTCGCGCGACCCGCAAAGTACTCCAAGAAGTCGCGCTTTACGCCCTCCACCAGAGCTTCCAAGTCGGAAGCGCTGACGCCGTGCTCCGTGGCAATCGCGGCGATGGCCTGTTCCTCGGCCTCCGATATCCGACCATCGGCAAGTGCCACCATGACCACACTTCGCAGGAGCACCTGCACATCCCCAGCCGACAGGGTCGACTGGGGCTCGACTCCATCTGGCAGCTCGGACTCGAACTGTGCGATCAAGGCGAGCTCTCGGGGATGCACCATGCCATCGGCTTGCGCCACAACCCGCATCGCCCGAGCCACGGTCGCAGCAACGGCGCCGTCCAGGTCGTCCGGATCGTCGAGCCAACGCATCAGTACCTCCACAGGGCGAGTCCTAACCCAATCCGAAGCGCCTACCGGGAGAACGTTCCCACGGGGGGAGGCGCTACGGTCCCGAAGGCGTCGGTGTCCCCACCGCCGATACTTCCCCTGCCTGCCGCTCCCGAGGGGCACCGCCCTTCCAGCAACCTGCGAGTCATGGAGTCCACAACCGTTCAAGATCCGGAGAGCGGGCAGGGTCAGCCAGCTGTCCATGCCGGCACACTGTCCCAGAGCTGAGCGGCCATGTGGGCTGCGCTCTCGCTCGCGGTAGCTTGGTCTCGAAGCGCGCGCGCCAGCCATGGGTCGACAATCCCAAGCCTCCTGGCAATCCACGGCGCGTCCATCTCCGTCGCCGCACGGCCCTCCACCTGCCAGCCTCGCACTCTGCGGATCCAGCCAGCGAGCTGGCGGCGAACACCGTCTTCGAACTCATCCAGGCTGCGAGCGCGAGTAGGCGACACCTGGGTGACGAGGCCCTCACAGTGAGACCGGCCGAAGTGAAGAAGCTCGGCATTCACCCGACCGGCCTCGGGCTCGGTGAACAACGCGACGCGGTGCTGCCGATGGTGCTTGTTCTCGAAGTCGGACACCAACACGCCACAGCGATTCACGGACCACCCATCGAGCAAGCTGCGCCCTTGCTCCTCTCCGGGGTGACGCGTCGCCAAAAGGACGACGTTGACCGATCCGCCATGCTCTGCTTCCCAGTACATCTCGACCGCGGCCCCGCCTAGTGGGCGCTCACGAAGGGTGGCCAACATGTCCTTCATCCACGCGAGGTGGGTGGTCTGGGCATGCTGAATTCGCTGGTATCGGACCAACGGATCGAGAATCAGAGCCTTGTGTGCAGCGGTCATCTCGCCGCTGCCATCCGGACCCGCGTCGCGCATGGGATCGAGGCCATCGCCTGCAATGACGACCATGACCTCACCAGGCCGAGCCCGGGCCAGCTCGCGCGCGTCGCGGAACCAACGAGCCAGTCGCAGATGGATCTGAGCCGCGGTGAACGCCAGATCGAGGTCCTTGCCACGCGTGTCGGGGATGCTCTGCACCTGCCGCACGAAGCGCTTCCAGCCGACCCAACGCTCGAGATCATCACCTGTGATCTCGCCAGCTTCACTAGGCTGCCGTGGAAAGGCCCGCCCCACACGCGTCACGGGCTCGCTCACCAGGGGCTGGTAGTCCTGACCCATGCGAACCAAGCCGTCCAGCTCCGCGAGCCGCTCCGGAGCGACACGATGCCCTCCCTTCTCGGGCACCAGCAGGAGCCGTGAGAGCGCGGCGATGTCCATCACGCCCGAGACCGTGCCCACCTCCGCAAGCCACCCTCCTGCAGTCCCCCTGGGTAGAAACTTCTCTTCGAGGTCTACCTGTCGCAGCGCATCCACCCACTGCTGAAGCTGAAGCCTCGTCATCGACTCGTTGAGCAAGGCGAGGGACTCGGGAGTCGCTTCGAAGGCACCCGTCTCACTTCGGTGGTCCAGCAGGACACTGCGCAGCGTTCCGTGCCGTGCGAGGAGCGTGTGCTCGTCGTTGAGCGTGCGAATGAGTCCCTGGGCTGCCTCGAGCAGTTCCTGCCGCCCGCTGACGAGTCCGGCCCGGACCATGCGGACATTTGCACGGTCGCCGTCCGGCTCTAGAGTAGCGGCCTCGACGAGGAGAGCCACACGGACGTGTCGGTGGTCACCCGTCTCGAGCGCCAAGTCCAAGTCACCTGCGACAAGCAGCGACAAGGTGTGCGGATGCCGTAGCGACAGGCGAAGGCTGACAGGCGGCACGCCATCTCCGAACGCCTGACGGCGTCGCTCCAGGAGACGGCCCATGGCTGGAGTGGTCAGCGACCGGATCCATCCGAGGGCTGCGCCGCGACACAGCTGATAGCGATCGAGCGGCAACCCCTCGACCACCGCCCGCCGCATGGCTTGCCGGTATCTCTGGCCAGCCCTGCGCTCGGTGTCATCTCCGGGGAGGTCGCCGCGCCCAACGACGGTGATTCGTCGATGCGGGTCATCGTGTGGCAGCCGTGCATTGCGTGCGACGACCGATGCGACCAAGTCCATCAGACGGCGGGACTCCAGCCCGACCCAGGTGGCACCCGCTGCAAAGTCGTCGTCCGCCATCAAGTCGAGCATCCGCTCAATTGCGAGCGCTTCGCCACGTGCATCACTGTCCGAGCGATAGACCCCCGCAGCCAAGCCACCATGCCGAGGCTGCGTCACGTAGTAGAGGTCCGTGCCGGGATCTGTGTCGGGGGCCGGCATCAGCATGGTGAATGGCGCATGGGCGCGAATGACAACATCACGTCCCCGCCGGAGGACGACCTCGTCGGCCTCCACGCGCTCAAATGAGTGCAGCCGGCGCACGCTCGTGCTGCTCTCACCAGCCTCACTCTCTCCGCCCTCGTACCCCACGAATCGATAGGGCGGCGTGCCGGCGGGCGCCTGCCTGAATCGATCAGTGACCTCGAAGATCTCGACCCGGCCAGTCAGCGCCGGTGGCGGCGCTTCCGACCACATCCCTAGAGCAGCCAGCAGCCGAACGATCACTCCCCAGGCCCGCTCCACGTTGTCCGGGTTCAGGTGCTGCCCCGCCTCCAAGGTGAAGCCTAGACGCTTGCCCACACAACCGAGGTCGAGCCCAACATTGGCGCAGATCCCACCATCGAGGATCGCATTCTCGTGCAGGCCAGTGACGAGATGCTCGATGCCGAGGACACGCGCGAGAGCCGCGTGCCTCTGATCGTCTCGAAACACCACGTGTGGCTGTGTGGGACGACTCGTGGAGTGAAGGTCGAGAATGACGTCGCAGTCCATCAAGAGCGGCGCGAGCTCGAGGACGCGGCGTTCTTCGTAGCAGAGGTCCTCCTGCTTGGCTCGTCTCAGCCTGCCGAGCGACGACTCGTCCCAGAGTCGATTCAGATCGCACCCATCGCTCGTGTGCCGAAGATTCAGCTTTGCAGCAGCGAGATTCGCACGAACCGCGAGCACGGATCCCGCCCGGAGGCACTGCCTCACTGCGGTCTCGAGGCGCCTGAGAGCTCCATCACCGACAATCTCGTTTCCGTGGACGAGACCGACGATGGCCACCGAGGGCCCCTTCACGGACTCTCCATCCGTGGTGACGGCCTCGTAAAGCGTGGTCTCATCGATGCCGTGGACCGGCGTCGTCGCCAGCACCTGCGTGCGCACAGCCGCCCTCTCTCTGGCGCGGCTACGCGCCGTCTCCAGTGATGCGGCTGTCCCTCTTGGTCGAGGTGGACTTGGCCTTGCGCGGCTTCGCGCTGGCCGCCTTCTTGGCGGCCGTGGCTCGCTTCGCCGCCGTCTTCGCGCCCTTCGTAGTCGTAGTCGACTTCTTTGCCGCAGAGGTCGACGCCTTCTTCGTGGCCGATGTCTTTCGAGTCGAGGCCTTCTTCGACGCCGTGGACTTCGTCGACTTCTTGGCCGCTGTAGCCTTCTTGGCGGCCACGCCAGCCTTCTTAGACGCGGCCGTCTTCTTCTTCGCCGTCGTCTTTTTCTTGGTGGCCGCCTTCTTGGTCGCAGCGGCCTTCTTGCCCGCTGCCTTCTTCGCGCCCTCACGCGGGGCACGCGGCGGGAACTCGAATCCATGCTTGCCGGTCGGCTTCCGCTTCACGGCACCTCGGAAGGGCCGGCCACGCCGAGAGATGAAGCCCTCGAGGATCTCGGTTTTCCCCTTCTCGCCGAAGTAGTCGGCAGCCTCCTCGAGTCCCATCTCACGATGGCAGACGATCTTGGGGAGGACTGGGCCCTTCTTGGTCTCTCCGCTGAGGATTCGGTCCGTGACGTACCGATGACTCGTCTCGACGATCATCGCACCCTCGTACTCGGGACAGGGCCACAGCGCCTGCCCGATGACCTCAGGCTCCTCGTCCGGCGCATCACCGAACTGAACGTCGACGACCCATCTCCCCTTGTCCTCATCCCTCTTCAGGGTGAGCGTCGCCTCTAGGTAGTTTCGCCCGGCCTGGTCGACGAACCCTCCGATGGGGCCAACCGTCTTCTCATCGATCAGTCGCGCGACGAGCCCCCGGTCCATGAAGCGGCCGTAGCGGTCCTTCCAGACCATGAAGCCACACGGGGAGTCCTTGCCGGTGTTCTGCTCACACGGGTAGCCCCATGCGCTCTCTCGGACCTTAGACCCACACTCGGGGCAGACTCCGAGGCTGGGCTCCTTGGCGAACAGCTGGTCGTGCTCGAAGCCCTTGAGCAGCTCTGTCACGCTGCGCGTGTAGTCGCTCAGTTCCTTCTGAATATCGCCGCGCTTTCGCCCACCCTGCTCGACCTGCTTCAGCGTGTGCTCCCACTCGCCGGTCAGCTTCGGACTGGCGATGAGCTGGGCGTTGACACGCTCCAGAACGTCGAGGAGGCGCATTCCCTTATGAGTCGGCCCCAGTCGGCCCGACACCCTCCGGGCATAGGGGGACTTCGCTCGGACGAGTCTCTCAATGGTATCGGCCCGCGTCGCCGGCGTTCCGAGGCCACGCTCACGCATGGCGTCCGAGAGGTCCTCGTCATCTCGAATCAGCTCGCCCGCGGTCTCCATCATGCGGAGGAGTTGAGCTTCCGTGTAGCGCGGAGGCGGCTTGGTCTCCTTCCCCTCCTGAGCCAGCTCGTCGAGCTGGACCGCCACACCGTCCACCTTGTCCGAGCCCGGAACGAGCGCTGGAAGGACTCCGGAGAGATCAGCCTCCTGTCCCAGTGCCGCGAGAAATCCGGGAACTTCTAGGCTTCGAGTCGTAGTACGAAAGTTGGCCCCGCTTGGCTCGCCCTCGACCGCGACGCGGACGATGCGCTCGACAACCGCCCACGTGGCCGGTCCCATCAAAGCGGCGATGAACTGGCGCAGCACCAGGTCGAAGATGCGTGCGTCATCACCGGTTAGCGCCTCCTTGACCGCCCCACCTGTCGGCACGATGGCGAAGTGGTCGCTGACCTTGCTGTCATCCAGGATCCGCTCGAGGTTTTGCGGTCCTTCCCTGACCACCTTCTTCGCATGTGCAGCATGCTCACCGTACACGCCCGCCTCGGCGTAGCTCGCCACGGCATCGAGGACCTTGGCCACGGTCGGAGCATAGTCCCCGGGTAGGTAGCGAGAGTCGGTACGCGGGTAAGTCAGGACCTTGTGGACCTCGTACAGCCTCTGCGCGGCATCCAGGGTGCGCTTGGCCGAGATCGAGTACCGCCGGTTGGCCTCGCGCTGCAGTGATGTCAGGTCGAACAGCAGTGGCGGCTTCTGCTTGCTCTTCCTGCGCTTCTCGGACGCCACACCACCCGTAGCAGCCTTGACGCCTTCCACGACCCGCTCGACACGCTCCTTGTCGAACAAGCGCGTGGGCTTCAGGTCTCGGTCGTCGGACTTTGGATGATTCGGGTCGAACCAGCGACCAACCCAGCGCTGCTCCTTCCCTTCGACCTGTTTGGTGAAGGTGGCCTCAAGCTCCCAGTAGGGCCGAGGCACATGGGCGAGGATCTCTCGCTCACGGGCCACGAGAATGGCGAGCGTCGGGGTCTGTACTCGACCTGCTGACCAGGAACCCTGCTCCCCACGACTCTTCAGACGCTGCGTGAGTGCTCGCGTGGCATTCATGCCGATGAGCCAGTCACCGATGGAGCGAAGGAAGGCCGCATCGCCAAGCTTGTCGTAGTCGCTGCCCGGCTTGAGGTTGTCGAATGCAAGCCGAATCGCGGCCGGCGTCATGCTCTGAAGCCACAGCCGCTGCTGTGCCTTCTCGTCGAACTCGGCCCACTCGACGATCCGACGGAAGATGAGCTCGCCTTCGCGGCCAGCATCACAAGCATTGACGATGCCTTCTACGTCTTTGCGTCGCCCCAGCTTGCGAATCTGCATGAGACGCTTCTTCTGCCCATCGATGGGCTTCAGCTTGAAGGCGTCTGGAATGATGGGCAGGAGCTTGACAGACCACGAACGCAGTTGCTTGTCGTACGCCTCGGGCTGCTCGAGCTCAAGCAGGTGGCCGACTGCCCACGTGAGCACCCACCGCTCGCTCTCGAGGTACTCGCCCTCGTCGTCAAAGCCCCCAAGCGCCTTGGCGATGTCCCGCGCGACGCTGGGCTTCTCTGTGATGACAAGTCGCTTCGACACCGGAACCGCCTTGGGCTGCTTCGCGGCCACACTGGCCACAGGTGACGGACTGTTAGGGCCCGTCGCGGCTTGAGTCAAGATCCGAGAGCCGCCCCGGCATGGTCTGATGAGCTATACTGCGGACGTCTTGAGTTCCTTTGCGATCGAATACCATCACGCCACCGCGCATGGCGTGCTCACAGCAGTGCGCATCCCCGACTCCCCCGAGCCCGTCCCCAGTGCCGTAGTCGATCGCCTCCCCCACGGTGAGGCGGAGTTTGCACGCACACTGCGCGGGTACAGGCAGGTTCAGTTCGTGGGTGGCCGCATCGCTCTGCGTCGCGCCTGCGAGCAGATTGGCCTGACCGCCCCGGACATTCTGCCCAACGCTCGCGGCGCCCCCTCACTGCCGGAGGGCTTCGTGGGCTCGATCAGCCACAAGCGCACGATTGCAGTCGGCATGGTCGCGAGGGACACCGAGGGTACCCTCGGGGTGGATGTAGAGGACTACGAGCCGATGCGCCCGAGCATCGAGAAGGCCGTACTCACGGACGAGGAGCGCCGCAGCCTCCCGGATGAAGACACCACCCGCAGGTGGATCGCTACGATCATGCGGTTCTCAATCAAGGAGGCCATCTACAAGGCGCTCGACCCTTACGTCGAGCGCTACGTGGGCTTCCATGAGGCCCATGTGACCCCCGACCTTCATGGCCACGCCGCAGTCCAGCTCCACCTCGCCAAAGGTGAAGGTCCCTTCTGCGTCGATGCTCGCTATGTGTGGCTGCACGGCCGCCTGTTGACCAGCGTGCGCATTCGTCCTGACTGACTGTTGCGCGGCCGTCGAGCGGTAACTACCATCGCAGGAGTGTCCTGCGCGGGCACCGCGGAGGAGCGAGATGTCACAGCCGGACACCCGCACGACCAAGCAACTCTATCGAGAGTGGCGAGCCGGCGACCGCACTGCAGGGGCTGCGATGGCCCAGCGATTTGCGGATTGGTACTACGCAGTCGCCGTCTCTAGGCTTGGGGAGTCGAGAGGCAGTGCACCGTGTCAGGCCGCATGCCAGCGCTTCGCCGAGGGCGTCGTCAGCGTAAAGGAGTCACGGTCGCTCGTACCGTGGGCCCACCGCCTCATCCAAGAGGAGCTGGAGAAGAGTGGCCACCGCGCAGCGGATGGCGACGAGCCCAACGCGTACACGAACCAGCAGTCCCCGAAGGCTCTGCTCGTGCGCGCACGCGAGTCTCTGCCGGCCGAGCTCGAGCTGCTGGAGCTGTGCTATTCAGGCGGGGATCCAGACAGAGTAGAGGCGCTCGCAGCGCCGCTGGGTGGCAACCCCCTGGGAGTGCTTCTCGCGCGATACCGCGTCAAGCAGTGGCTCCGCGACGAGGCCAAGGTGCCCTTCGACGTAGCCCCCGACGACCCCGTCCTCGACCGCGCTCCCCTGCCCTTGTACGAATCTGCCCAGATGAGCTCGCCGGCCGAAGAGGAGAGCTTCGAGCAGTGGATGATCTCGGACATCGACCTCTGTCGCGACATTGCCGAGTTCGCGCACTTCGCGATCGCTCTGCGCGGTGGCCTGCCGAGTGAGCCGCCCCGCCACGTCGCGACGCCAGCACCACAGCAGGAGGAGGGCCAAGCGCCCACCGCCGCCGATGAGACGAGCAGTGGCGCTCCGCAGGCCGAAGGCCGGAGAGCAGGTCTCGCCCTTGGAGGCGCCGTGTTGATCGGCGGCGCGGGCCTCGCGCTCATCGCCATCCTCCTGTTCCTCCTCTACAGCGTCTTGATGTGAGGAATGGACGACACGATAGGAACTACCGGATGGATCTTGGACGATGCCACGCGTCGTGCGCTTCGCCTGGATCGCATCGAGCGAGCCCTACGTTCCGGGTCGTTCGACAGCGCAATCGTGGAAGCGGAGGAGATGCTCGACAGGACACCCGACGATGTCGAGGGGCTCGTACTGCTCGGCGACGCCTCGCTGGAGGCTGGAGACAACGAGGTCGCCGCAGCCTCCTACGAGCACGCGCTCCGACTGACCCAGGGGCGGTCCGCACGCGCCCTACAGGGGCTGGCTGTCGCTCGCTTCGAGCTCTGTGACCTCGTCGAATGCACCGAGGTCGCTCGGGAGGCACTCCGTCTCGAGCCAGCAGCCGCAGATGCGCACTACTTCCTCGGCCTCGCGCTCGAGAGACTCGGTCAGGCCGCGGAGGCGGCCGCGTCCTTCGCCGCCGCCAGACAGCTGGCTCCCGACGAGTACCCCTACCCGATGATGCTCACGCCCAGCGACTGGGAGCGTGCCGTGTCGTTGGCGGTTCGAGGGCTTGCGCCCGAGCTCCAACAGTTCTGGGCCGACATTCCCATCGTCCTCGAGCAAGAGCCATCCCTGGAGGAGCTCAGAGCCGCCAGCCCTCCAATCAGCCCACGCATCGCAGGTCTCTACGTCGGCACGCCGCCGCAGGATGATGCCTCTGGAGCGGAGCGTCCTGAGGCGCTTCGTCTCTTCACTGCCGCCCTGTCGCGGAGTCCCTCACACGACGACCTGGTTCGACAGATCGCAGCCACACTGGAGGCAGAGGCTCTCAACTGGCTCGGCATCCCCCCTGAAGATCTCTCGTGAGCCTCGAGTTCACAGTCCTCGGCTCCGGCACGAGTGTCCCCGATCCCGAGCGCGGACCAGCCGGCTTCCTGGTGCGGACCTCCCACGGCGCGTGGCTCGTCGACGGTGGCACGGGGACTCTCCAGCGCTGCATGCAGGCCGGCGTGGACCCTCGAAGGCTGAGCGGCGGCATCTACAGTCATCATCACCCTGACCACTGCGCTGATCTGGTTCCACTGCTGTTTGCCATGCGCGTGGGCCCGCCCTCTCGCGCTGCGGACTACCCCATCTGGGGTGGCGAGGGCCTCGCGTCGCTCGTGGCCGGACTCCAGTCGACCTGGGGAAAATGGATCACCCCCGGAACAGGCCAGCTGCGAGTCAACGAGCTTCCGCTCGAGGCGCCCAGCGAGGTTCAGCTTGCGCCGGACTTGTTCCTGCGTACTCGTCCGGCAGCGCACAGCGCCGGAGCCCTGCACCTACAGTTCGCCAGTGGCTCCCACCGTGTGGTCTTTTCTGGAGACACAGGCCCCTCCAGTGAGCTGGCACGCCTCGCCGAAGGCGCCGACCTCTTGGTCTGCGAGTGCGCCGGCTCCGATGAAGAGCCAGTAGGCGGCCACCTCTACCCTTCCGCCATCGCCGAGCTGGTCGCGGAGGCGCGGCCACGCCAGGTATGGCTCACTCACATGTACCCTCATGTCGATCCCGCTATCGCCGTTGAGACGGTAGCTCGAACCGGGATCCCGACCCGTCACGCCTCTGACCTGGATCGCTGGTCCGCCTGAGCCTCACCCACCCGCTCGAGCCAGAGCCGAGGAATACGCTCCACCCGTGAGCGCATCGAGGTTCGCAGTGAGCTCCATGAGACGCAGCTGATCCTTCACCTGGCCCATGATGTCACCGCGCGGCGCAAGGAGCATCTCCACCTGCAGGCGTCGGCGCTCGAAGTACAGCTGTGTGGCTTGGGACAGCACGCGATCACGGAGCTTGGCAATGTCCTGCGCCTCGCTGATCACGCGAATGCGCTCCGATGACATCACGAGCTCCTGCAAGTCCCAGCGCATACGGACGAGGTACCAGGCGTCCTGGTCGCGACCTCCATCTTCCAGGGTCGGAAAGACGTCTTCGTCCGGCGAGAGAGCCTCCAAGCCGTCAGACGTCCGGTAGAGAAAGTCTTGGTCCCAGCCATCGCGGAACCGGTACTCCAGCGTCAGCTGTGGCAGTGCCGCGAATGACTTCGATGCAGCCAACCAGCGCTGCACAAGGTCGGGGCTGGTCTTGGCATACGTGTTGGCCCACTGATGAACCTGCTGAACACTTGGCTCACCATCGAACTGTGTCAGCACGTCCGCCGCCGTCTCGAAGGTCTCGGTGGAGGCGCCTAGTGGCATCTCAACCTGAACCGCCGTGCGCTCGCGCAGGCTCTGAAGGCCCACCATGCCGAGCGTCCCGATCACCCGCAGCTCCTCCACACTGCCGAGCCGCCCTCGAGCCTCGCGCAGCGAGACGATCCTCTCCGCCGAGTCCGCGTCGACTCCGTCCAGCGACGCAAACTCGGCTGCACTCGCCTTGTTGAGAAGCAACATGTCGGAGGGCATGGCCTGACCTGCCGAGACAGGCTCCGAAGCCTGCACGCCTAGGCCGATGGACAATCCCACCGCTATGAGAGCCACCCGAAGGGGGCGCAGTCGTTCATGACTCATCATCACTCCTCGATACCACTCGCTTGGCGGCCCGCTTGCCAGCGCCCGACGGCGCCTCCACTCAACGCATCCATCAGTGCCTCGAGCTCTAGACGCTCGAGCTCACGAAGGACCTTGCTGCGTAGCTCTTCAGACGTGCTCCCATCGGCAACCAGCCTGGCTCGCGCACGATACAATGCGCCGAGCTCCTCCGAAAGCTCTGCTCGATACTCGACGCTGTCTCGACCGAGGGTAGAGCCGCCGACCCGAAGGGCCGATTCGTCGAGCACGGCCACGGCCCCACCGCCACTGATCAGCACGGCTGGAGCCAGGTCAGCAACATCTCCGGACATGACCATGTCGTCGGAATCGAAGGTTCGCCTACCCTGGGGAGTCCAGACAAGCTGCACACGCGCTTGAACGTTGGCGTCGACGAACCTGTCGGTGCCCAAAGCGGGCTGATACAACAGCCGGTCCCCCTCCTGCACTGAGCCCTCGAGGACCACCGACGGGACGAACGAGGCGGCAAGGCGCCTACCGACTCGCTGGTTGAACTCAATCCGTCGACCAGCAGCATCAACGAGATGTCCCAACGGTACGAAGGAAGACAGCCCTTGGGGCACAGTCGGTGGAGCCTTGACCAGCTGGAACACACCGAGGTCAGTCGCGACCACAGGCCCCTGGGGCGTCTGCGCAAGCCCCCTCGCCGCCACTGCCCCGAGTCCCTGCGCAAGGGGCTCCCAGGTCTCTCCACCGTCTTGTGTACGGTAGACGCCTCGTCCCGTAGTTGCCAGGGCGCCTCCCTGCCACGGCAGGAGATCTTGGACGCCATCGAGTCGGTCTCCACTCGTCGTCAAGAGCGTCTGGCCGCCGTCATCAGACCTCCAGACGGTCTGCGGCGTGACCACCCAGAGGCGTTCGCCGTCCTCTCGAACACGCACGACCGGCTCCACCAACGGCCCAAGTCGCACGAAGGTGACGCCATCCCGGGACCGCCACAGGCCATCATCCGTCGCAGCCAAGAGGCCCTGACTCGTCGACACGAGCTCGAAGATGTGCTCCACAGGCGGACCAACACCTGGCCGCCACTGTTCTCCGTTGTCAGAGACGAGCAGCCCCCCTCCAACCGTGGAGACGAACCAGCGTCCGTCGACAGCGGCCAGGGATGTCGCGGGCTGCTCCAGCACCCTCTGCCAGCGAAGCTCCCGGCGTGTCCACAGGCCATCCGAGCGGGCCAACCAGACGCCATCTTCAATGAGAAGCCGTGGGCGAAGCAAGAACGTAGAGGACTGCCCACCTGCCCCATCGAGAAACCATGGGTCGTTGACCAGCTCGGTCTGGACCTGGTCACCAGCCTCCGCTGCGGCAGCGAGCAGCGGCGTCGACACCACATCGAGCGCCTGCTCAGCAGCCTCTTCCGAGGCCACATCATCCGGCCTGCCCTCTAGGCCGTCAAATGGTGTGTCGCCAAACTCATCCAGTAGCTCCTCGACGCGCACTTCGATCCCGAGAAGCACGTCCTCATCCGAAGACAGGGCCACACTGCCGGCACCATAGGCACGGAGCTCCTCATCCCACGACTTCCCCTGACGGCTCCCCCAGCACGCGCCCTCGCGCGTCACTGCAAACAGCCCATCCGCACTGCTGACAGCAATGTCTGCCAGCCGCCCGAGCGTAAACGGCGAGAGCCGCTTCCAGCGCCACTGCGCCTCTTCGGACTCCGCTGGGCTTCCCGCCACCGCGTCACTCGGCCCCACCTCCGCGTCTTGGGCGATGGCAACAGGCAGGGGGTAGGCAAGCAGTCCCAGGACAGCCAGTGCCACGGTCCGCAGCGAGCCCACGACAACGCAAACACTGCGCTCGCTCGTCCCGTCATCGGAGCCCTTGACTCCGCAGGAGTGCTGCACCGACCTCTGCATTCCGCCCGTACTGCTCACGCTGTAAATCGCTCCCGAATCATCTCGAGCAGGTGCTCTAGGCGAAGTGGCTTCTGAATATACCCGTCGAAAGACCGACTCTGAATCTCCGACTCGAGCTGCGCGTCTCCGTAGGCTGTGCACGCAATGAGCGGGATGTGAGCGGTGGCGGCATCGTTCTTGAGCCGATCGTGAACCTCAAAGCCATTCATGTGCGGCATCATGATGTCCATCAAGATCAGGTCCGGCCGAAACTTCGCCACCGAGTACCCAGCCTCAAAGCCCGATATGGCGACACGCACAACCAGACCCTCTGCCGCCTCTAGGTAGTCACGAACCATATCGCAGAAGTCGGGATCATCATCGACCACCAGGACCTTGAGCTTACCGCCATCGAGCACATCCCCCGGAATCGGCAAGCCTTCGGCGCGTGCATACGCCACGACACTGCGACTGCTGATTCGGCGATGGCCACCCTCTGTGCGGTGTGCACGCAGGCGGCCCCTCTTGACCCAGTTCACAACGGTCGTTGAGGTAACGCCAAACATCTTCGCGACTTTGTGGGTGGAGTAGTACTTGTCGACCATCGAGCCGCCTCGCCAGCCTAACGCTACCGCCGGGGCTCGCTCACGTACAGCCGCTCAAGCGCTCCACCGAGTGCATGGACCTTGCAGCCCACCTTTCCACGGAGCACCGCAGCACCGAGCAACGGCTGCGCACTGCCCCCGTCGTGCATCATCTAGGGACGCTGCAGCAGCTCGAGGGCCTCGTCCAGCAAGCGAGTGACCTTAGTCGCATTGCGAGCTATCGCCTCGAGGGCGGAGGCTTGTGCCGGCGTGATAGGCCCCTGCAGCCCCGCCGACAGCAGCTCGCAGCGGCCCAAAATCACCGCGAGCGGGGTACGCACATCGTGGCGTAGCACCCGCCGCAGCTCTTCTCGGCGTTCGTCGTCCATCAGTCGAGGATGCGGAACCGGAAGAAGGTCTCACCGATGATGACCTCTTCCCCTCCGAACAGGCGCCGCTCTGTGATCAACTCCCCGTTCACCAGGGTGCCGTTCGCGGACTTGTTGTCCTCAATGTAGAAGTTCGGGCCACGACGGTACAGCTTGCAGTGGTAGCGCGAGACCTTGGAGTCGTTCTTGACCTGCACGTCATTGTCGCGCCCCCGCCCCAGTGACAGGACCTCACCGCTGAACGGGTAGATCTGCTCCTCTGCGGTCCCCTCTTGGTACAGAAGCACGGCACGACGGGGCTTTTCCTGCTGGTCGGACTCTACGACAGCATCGCCACCTTCGAGGTCGAGCTCCTCCTCGTCACCGAGGATGTCTAGGTCTCCGACCTCGAAGCCCGAATCCTCATCATCGTCAGACCCGAGGTCGAACTCGGCTTCGGCCTCATCGCCTTCGGCGGCCTCAGCGGACTCGTCGATCTCGATGTCGAGCACGGCCTCATCCGAGTCCGAAGAATCGTCGGCGCCGTCGGAGCCATCGTCTTCGTCAGCCTCGAGCACCGGCTCCGCCTCATCGGCCTCGGCCTCTGACGCATCCTCCGGCTCCGGCTCCACCATGCCAGCGCGCTGACCGAGCTCCATCCAGCGAGCAACGGCAGCGCGAAAGCCCTCCAGCTCTTCCTCGATCGCAGCGACCTTCGCATCGGCCGTCTCGACGATCGTCTTCACCTCTGCCGACTCAGCCTCGAACGCATCACTGTCGAGCTCGCCAATCATGTTGCGAAGCTCGAGCTCCTCAAGGCGCAGCTGGGAGTCGGCTACTCCCTGGGTGATGCCATCACGCTCACCCTCAAGCGAGGTGATGACAGCATCGAGATCAGACGTCATCGGTAGGATCTCACCGACGAGCTCCATCGACTTCGCCTTGTTGTCAGCGATGACCCGCTCGACGACCGCGGCGGAGAAGCGACCAGACTGGCTCTGCGCCTTGTCAATGAAGGTCTGGTACTTCTCGAACAGATCAACCTGCCCGTTGAACTTGGACAGCAACTCTGCCTTGTCCATCTAGGACTCCTCTCTTTCACGATTCGCCGAAACCAGGGGATCGGGAAGCTCTCGCTGCCCTCCCCCGCCGTGCGGGCTTCTACGCCTACCGGACCCAACAGCCGCGGTCAAGTGCCAATGCATACCAGGCCTTTACCCGAACCTTTACCCCGACTTCTGCGAGAAAACCTGCGGGTGCCGTGGACGTCCGCACAGTTCACAGCGCAATGTCGTCTTCGAGCCAGTTGTCAAAGCGGGTAAACTGACCCTGAAAAGCGAGTTTTACCGTTCCTGTAGGGCCATTTCTCTGCTTCGCGATGATCACCTCTGCCAGGCCCTTGTCGGCAGAATCTTGGTCGTAGTACTCGTCCCGGTAGATGAACATGATGACATCCGCATCCTGCTCGATCGCGCCCGACTCTCGCAGGTCACTGACCAGTGGGCGCTTGTCAGCACGAGACTCGACGCCACGGTTGAGCTGCGACAGAGCAATGACAGGTACGTCGAGGTCCTTCGCCAGACCCTTGAGCCCGCGTGAGATGGCGCTGATCTGCTGCTCGCGCGATGCCTTAGGGTCATCACCCTTCATCAGCTGCAGGTAGTCGATCACGATCAGTGCGAGATCATCGCGCTCGGTAGCCAGTCTCTTCGCACGGGCCTGAAGCTCTCCGATCGAGAGGCCTGGCGTGTCGTCGATGTGCACCGACGCAGCCCGCAGCACATCCGAAGACTCCAGCAGCTTCTCCCAGTCATCCGTCTCAAGGGTTCCGGTCCTCACCTTTCCTGCACTCACGAGGGCATGACAACAGAGCATCCGCGTCGTGAGCTGCCCTCGACTCATCTCAAGGGAGAACAACCCGATTGTGCGCTCCTCCATTAGAGCGACGTTCTGGGCGATGTTCAGGGCAAGGGCCGTCTTTCCCATGCCAGGTCGAGCAGCCAGAATCAACAGATCGGACTTCTGCAGACCCGCGAGCTTCTTGTCGAGGTCATTGAACCCGGTCGTGTAGCCGGTCGTACTGCCAGCCTTTTTGCCCAGTTCCTGAATTCGCACCAGCTCCTCGTCCAAGACGAGGCTGATGGGCTGCCAGGATCGCCGATCGTGATTCTGTCCGACCTGCGCGATGCTCTGCATGGCGTCGCGGAGGAGGTCGCCAACGTCATCCGGCTGGGCGTACGCTCTCTCGGAGAGCCCCCCCGTGACATCAATGAGGCGCCTCAGGAGTGCCTTCTCCCTGATTACCGTCGCATAGTGAGGCAGGTTGGCGGTGCTCGGCACTTGGTCGGGAAGCTGCAGAACGTAGGCAACACCGCCGTACTTCTCGTGGCGCCCCTCCCGCATGATCCGGTCAGGCACCGTGACCGTGTCGATCTCCTCCCCTCGGCCCTGCATCTGCAGCAACAGGGTGAAGAGCGCTTGGTGGTCTGGCCGATAAAACTCATCAGCCTTCACACGCTCGCTCACCTCCGGAAGCTTGTCCGGAGACTGAAGAAGGCCGCCAAGCAGAGCACGCTCTGCCTCGACGGCCTGGGGTGAGGGACGCTCCACGGGCGTCCTCTATGCGCGAATGACGTAGACGCGAACAGTCGCAGCGACGTCACGGTGCAGACGCACAGGCACATTGAACAGACCAATGCTGCGCAACGGCTCGTCCAGCGCGATCTGCTTGCGATCGAGCTCGATGCCTTCGGCAGCGAGGGCCTCCGCCACATCGCGCTTCGTGACCGAACCGAAGAGCTTTTCGTCTTCGCCCGTCTCGCGTCGAATGCTCACTGGCGTGCCCTCGAGCTTGGTCGCAAGCTCCTTTGCAGCCGCGAGCAGCTTGCGGCGGATAGCCTCCGCCATCTGCTTCTGGTGCTCGAGCGACGCAACCGAGCCATCGTTGGCAAGCACGGCGAGTCCACGAGGGATCAGGTGGTTGCGGCCGTAACCGGGTGAGACCGTGACGATGTCGCCGGCATCACCGAGGTGAGGCACCTCCTGCTTCAAGATGACGCGCATGAGTACCTCCTACTCGACCGGGAGCATGGACTGACGGGCTGCCTCTGCCTCGGCCTCTTGTGCCGCGCGAAGCTCGGCCTCAGCAGCCCTGCGGGCCGCCTCCTCCGCCTTGCGAACACGCAGCTCCGCAGCCTCGGCGATCCTCGTCGGAACGTCCGGAGAGTCGGCGACCCGGATGGTCAGGAATCGGAGGACCCGATCCTCGATCCGAAGCCGACGCTCGAGCTCCGCGATGGCATCAGCATCCGACAGGAAGTTGAACAGGACGTAGCGCCCCTTCCCATGGTTGCCGATGGTGTAGGCCATCTTGCGGGAGCCCCAGTCGTCTCGGAGAAGCAAAGTCGCCTTTGCCTCACCGAGTCGCTCCTCGAAGCGCTCGACGATGTCCTTGACGTCGGCCTCGTCGACGTCTGGACGGATGATGATGGTGGTCTCGTATTCGTGGAGAAGCACAGTGACTCCCACTATCAGAAGTTGATGAACGGGACGTGGCCCGCGAGCAGCGGGGCGATGACGAGCGCCACCACGCTGATGAGCTTCACGAGGATGTTGAGGGACGGGCCCGCAGTATCCTTGAAGGGGTCGCCAACGGTGTCACCAACGACCGCGGCGGCGTGAGCCTCCGAGCCCTTGGGGTGAACGACACCATCTTCCATCTTGAACCCGCCGCCCTCGAAGGACTTCTTGGCGTTGTCCCAGGCACCGCCGGAGTTCGACATGAAGATGGCGAGCAGGACACCGGAGACCGTGACGCCAGCCAACAGGCCGCCAAGGGCCTCTGCGCCGAGGCCGAAGCCGACCAGGACCGGAGCGATGACGGCCAGGAGACCCGGCAGCATCATCTCCTTGATGGCAGCAGTTGTGGAGATGTCGACGCACTTGGCGGTATCCGGCTTCGCGTTGCCCTCGAGCAGCCCGGGGATCTCGCGGAACTGGCGACGAACTTCCTCAATCATGTCCATCGCAGCGTTGCCGACTGCGGCCATGGCCATGGACGAGAACAGGTACGGCAGCATGCCACCGAGCAGCAGTCCACTCATGACCTTCGGGTCCTGAAGGCCGATAGCGGTGATCTGCGCCTGCTGCTGGAAGGCCGCGAAGAGCGCAAGCGCCGTCATGGCCGCGGACGCGATGGCGAAGCCCTTGCCGATGGCTGCAGTGGTGTTGCCCACAGCATCAAGCGTGTCCGTACGCTCACGAACCTGCGGGTCCTGGTGAGTCATCTCCGCAATGCCGCCTGCGTTGTCCGCAATCGGACCGAAGGCGTCGACCGCCAGCTGGATGCCGGTGGTGGAGAGCATCCCGAGGGCCGCGATGGCGATTCCGTACAGGCCGGCCACCGCGTAGGAGACCACGACGCCGAGCACGATGAGCAGCGTCGGAACAGCCGTGGACTGCATGCCCACGCCCAGCCCCGCGATGATGTTCGTCGCCGCTCCGGTGCGCGACTGGTTTGCGATGCTGTTGACGGGGTGCTTGCCCATCGAGCAGTAGTAGGCGGTCGTGAGGCCGACGAGGACGCCGCAGACCAGACCGACGACCGTAGCGACACCAACGCTCCACCACTGGACCGTCAGTGCGGCACCGGATGCCGTCATCGCCTGCGCGCCCGCCTCGGGCCAGACGACGTAGGAGATGCCGAACGTCGCCGCGGCCATGACCACGGCCGCGCCAATGGCGCCGGTGTCGAGCGCGTGCTGCGGGTTGCCGCCCTCGGTGGTCCGCACGGCGAACGTCCCGAGGATGCTGCAGATGATGCCCGCTGCAGCGATCAGGAGCGGGAGAATGATCGGACCGTTGCCGACGCCGAAGCCCAGGCCGAGGACCATCGTGCCGATGATCGCGCCGACGTAGGACTCGAAGAGGTCGGCACCCATGCCTGCGACATCACCGACGTTGTCACCGACGTTGTCGGCGATGACGGCGGGGTTGCGGGGGTCGTCCTCGGGCAGGCCGGACTCGACCTTACCGACGAGGTCGGCACCAACATCCGCCGCCTTGGTGTAGATGCCGCCACCCACTCGGGCGAACAGCGCGATGGACGAAGCGCCCATCGAGAAGCCGGTCAGCACGTTCAGAGCCGTGGGCATCACGGGCTGGCCGGCGAAGATGGCCTCTCCCGCCATCGTGTACAGCATGTAGAGCAACACGAGCCCGAGCAGCGCAAGGCCAGTCACAGCCATGCCCATGACGGTGCCGCCGTTGAATGCAACGGCGAGGGCCTCGGGAAGCCCCTTCTTGGCCGCCTCCGTCGTGCGGACGTTCGCCAGAGTCGCGATGCGCATGCCGATGTAGCCAGCGAGGCCCGAGCAGAGCGCACCCACGACGAAGGAGAGCGCGATGATCGGGTGCTGGGTCTCACCCTGGAGGTTCGCCAGCGCCAGAAGCACTGCGACCACGACCACGAAGATCGAGAGCACGCGGTACTCGCGGGACAGGAAGGCCATCGCGCCTTCCTGAATGCGACCTGCGATCTCTTGCATCTCTTCGTCGCCCGCAGGCGCGGCTGTCGTCGCGGAGGCCTTGAGCCCGCCGAATGCCAGTCCGAGCACCGCTGCTGCGGGCACGAAGTAAATAAGGTTTTCCACTTCAGATCTCCTGCGGAGAAATTCTTTGTCGGTCTGGCATGCCCCCACTTGGGGAGCCGCTCTGCAGCGCTCGAGTAGGTCAGCACCACGCCGCTGATGCAGCGAGGGCACCTTCCCCAGCGCCGGGGGGATGCACCGAGTGGCGCTACTTCTTGCCGCCGCGCTTGCCGTAGAGGCTCATCACGTTGAAGTCGCTGTCGTAGACCAGCTCGACACCATCCGGCAGCTGAATCTCCGACGCCTTGATGACATCACCGATGTTGAGGTGCGAGATGTCGACGACGAACGACTTCGGGATGCTGTCGTACCGGCAGGCCGCCTTGACGGTGCGGCGAACGATGCGGAGTCGACCACCGAGAGACGCTCCGGCAGGTCGCCCGACCGCCTCGAGCGGCACCATGACCTCGATGACGCGGTCGGTGGGCGGCACGTAGAAGTCGACGTGCAGGATCTCGCGGGTCAGCGGATGACGCTGAACCTCGCGCACGAGCACATCGTGGGTGCTGCCACCAACCGCGAGCTTGACGACCGTGTTGCGGTCACCCGTCTCCTTGAAGATGTTCGTCAGCGCGAGAGGGTCGACATCCACGGTAACCGGTGGAGTGTTCGGGCCGTACACGACAGCCGGGAGGCGGCCGCTGCGACGAAGCGCGCGCGAGGCGCCCTTCCCGCGCGCATCGGAGGTGCGAACGTTCGCTTCGAGCTTGGTGTCCATGGCTTCCTCGGATCGAAGTCCCGGAGACCAAAGCCCTGAAGAGCGGGAGCGTCGACGCACCGAGGCGTCGACGGCCCCATCCCATGGGCTTCGGACCACTTGAGTGGCCGGGACGGCACCGTTGTTGAGCGTGATGCAGCCGGGGTCTCCGACTGCGGGCCGGGCGCTTAATTCGTGTCGCCCGGCACGGCAACTAAGACCCGAGAGGCCTCAATCGTCCAGAGCACCCAGGAACAAGCGCGAGACGCTGTCGTTGAAGTGGATTGCTCGAATGGCATCCGCAAAGATGCTCGCGACCGAGATCACTTCGATGTTGTCGAGCGCCTGGGCAGCTGATGTCAGCGGGATGGTGTCGGTGACCACGACCCGCTCGAACACCGAGTCCGCGATTCGTCCCACCGCAGGGCCCGACAGCACAGGATGCGTCGCCACCGCGAAGACGGATGATGCCCCTGCTTCACGGACTGCGAAGCCGCCCTTGGTCAAGGTGCCCGCCGTGTCGATCATGTCGTCTACGAGAACAGCACGCTTGCCCCTCACGTCGCCGACGATGTTCATGACGGCCGCCTCGTTGGGGCGATCCCGGCGCTTGTCGATGATCGCCAGACTGCAGCCGAGTCGACGGGCGTATCCTCGAGCCCGCTCTGTCCCGCCAGCGTCCGGGGAGACGATCACGGTGTCGTTTGGGTCAGGCGTCACGATGTGGTCGCGGACGTGGTTGTACAGCGGTGGCTCCGCGTACAGGTTGTCCACCGGGATGTTGAAGAACCCCTGGATCTGCCCAGCATGGAGATCCATCGTCAGCACACGGTCTACACCGGCGGCGGTGAGAAGATCGGCCATGAGCTTGGCTGTGATCGGCGTGCGCGGCTTGACCTTGCGATCCTGTCTCGCGTACCCGAAGTAGGGCATCACAGCCGTGATTCTGCCAGCAGAGGCGCGCTTGCACGCCTCCGTCATGATCAGCAGCTCCATCAGGTTGTCGTTCGCGGGCGCACACGTCGACTGAACGAGAAACACATCCCGCCCCCGAACGTTGTGCTCGAGCTCGACGCGGGTCTCCCCGTCACTGAAGCGGTCTACTCGAGCGGGAGCCAGGGCCATGCCCATGCTCTGCGCGACCCGCTGGGCGAGCCCTTGGTTGGAGTTGCCAGCGAAGAGAACGATCTCGCCATGCATCACGGTGGGCTCCCGGAAGAATGAATGGCTGGGGCGGCAGGATTCGAACCTGCGAATGCCGGACCCAAAAACCGGTGACTTACCACTTGTCGACGCCCCAACGCGCACGGCACATACCCATCCGGGACAGCTCACGCCAACGTCACCCATCTCGATGCGTCAGGTTGGGGCCCGCAGCTTCTTAACGGCGTCATTGAGCCCATCGATCGTGAGCTCAAACATGGGAAACACGGAACCGATGGCTCGAACTGTGGGGTGATTCCACCAGCGCTGGGCGTCGGGATTCAGCCAGACCGATGCTGGACACTGACGCTTGAACCTTCGTAGCCAGTCGATGCCCGCAAGCGCGTCATCGATGGGCCACCCGAAGGGCGAAAAGAGCTCGTAAGGAGCCATCGAGGCATCTCCGACAAACACCAGTCGGTGCCGGGCTCCGAGGTTCGCGAGCACCTCTGTAGTCCGCACACGCCGTCCTTCCTCGATGTCGTCGTACAGCCATCCATAGACGCAGTTGTGGAAGGTATAGCTGGTGAAAGACTTGAAGTGGGCGAGCCCTTCCGCCGCCGTGAACAACCGACTGACCCGCTCGTAGTGGGGAGCCATCGAGCCACCTGCGTCCATCAGGAGCACGACGTGCACCTGATTCTCCCGCGCCCTGCGCTCGACGAGATCGATGTCTCCAGCGTTCTCGCAGGTCTTCCGCACCGTACCGTCGAGATCCAGCTCGTACTGCCCCTCCCGAGTGAGTCGGCGAAGGCTCTTTAGCGCCCGCTGGAAGTCGCGAACGCTCAGGGCCCGGTCGGTGCGGTACTCCTCCCACCGCCTGTCGAGCGCAATGGAGACCGCCCCTCGCCCTCCCGCCGGACCACCAACCCGAACCCCGCGCGAGGCTCTCCCGCTGTGGCCGAAGGGGCTGGCACCCCCTGTTCCGATCCACCTGTTGCCGCCGTCGTGGCGCTCGCGCTGCTCACGCAGCGTCTCCAGGAACGCGTCCCAGAGCTCTTGGAGACTTCGACCATCCTCTGGTGTCTCCTCTGCTGACTGGTCAGCCGCTTCCGACAGCCACTCTTCAAGCCTTCGATGGAGGTCCGGAGGGAGCTCGAGGCCATCGAACACCTCTGCGAACGCGATGTCGAACTTGTCGAAGTCTGCCTCGGTCCTGCAGAGAATCGCCCGCCCAACTCGGTGCAGACCAGCGAGATCGGTGATCAAGCCCCGCCGTAGCGCCAGGAGGAATCGCAGCCACTCGGCGCTCCCGACGGGCACCCCGTGACCACGCAGTGCGTACAAGAAGGTGGAGAACATCAGCCCCGCCCCGCCAGCCAGTCGGTGTGTCCTCGGCGGGCCTCGGACCACTGACGCATCGGAGGCACGCGCCAGTCGGGCGCCCTGCAAGGCGGCAGCGTCACTGCGCTAAGGCCGTCTGGAGGTCCATGAACCAGCGTCAGGCGAGGCACCTGTGACGTGCTCTCGAAGCCACTCGGTGCCTGCACCGGCACCCAAGACAAGCGGACTCGCGCGAACCTGACGGCCACTCGCCAGGCCTGCTTGGAGGGATAAAAACCCGGAACGAAGTCCGCATGCACAGCCTGCAGCAGCACTGCATCGAGGACCGACCAAGGCACCCGACGGGCGACCGCACCATGCGGCGGCACGGGGCCGAGGGTCCACAAGACGGCGCGACTGCAGCCTGCGCTCGCCTCGAAGACGACAGCCGCATCGCCGTCTTCGACGACCCAGACAGAGCGGTCCTCCGTTGGATGCGCCAGGGACATCCAAGGCACCGATTCCATCACCGTCGTCGCCTGGCCGTCGCAAGGTCCGACTCCTGCTTGAGAAGGACCCCCAGAAATGGGTCCTCCGACCGAATCGCATCGGGTGAGAGACCGGCGTGGACCAAGACCGTCAGCCAGTCAATCAGCTCCGAGGTGGACGGTGGTTTCCGGAGGCCCTTCACCTTCCGGAATGCGAAGAACCGATCCATGGCAGCGTCGAGAACCTCACGCTCGAGGGTTGGATGATGCACCTTCACGATGCGCTCCATCCGCTCCCGCTCCGGGAAAGCGATGTAGTGGAACACGCAGCGCCTCAGGAAGGCATCTGGAAGCTCCTTCTCCGCATTGCTGGTGATGAGCACGAACGGCCTCCGTCGAGCGCGAACGGTCTCGTCGATCTCGGGAATGTGAAATGCCATCTCGTCGAGCTCCCGCAGGAGGTCGTTCGGAAACTCCATGTCGGCCTTGTCGATCTCGTCGATCAGCACCACGCTCGGCTCCTCCGAGGAAAACGCCTGGCCAAGAGGCCCGAGTCGGATGTACTGCCGAATGTCGGAGACATCGCCGTCCGAGAAGCGACTGTCGTTGAGCCGCTGCACAACGTCGTACTGGTACAAGCCGTCGACGGCCCGAGTGGTCGACTTTACATGCCAGCTGATCAACTGGCGCCCGAGAGAGCGAGCGACTGACTTCGCGAGCACGGTCTTGCCGGTGCCTGGCTCGCCCTTCACGAGGAGGGGTCGCTCGAGGGCAAGCGCAGCCTCGACGACAGCGCGCAGATCCGGGCTCGTGACGTAGTTCGGGTCGTCTGCCAACCGTGTGAATCCCGTCATGCGTCCTCCAAGCGCAATGGCCGCCGCCGTCTTCCCGGTTAGACATAGCGCGGCCGGGCAACGGGTGGAACGCCCGCCACCCCCCAGATACCAACCTACTTGGCCGAATATCGTCACATTTCCGATAGTCGTTAATCTGGGGAACAACACGCGATCCGCCTCGCGGAGCTCTCTGTGGAAAACAACCTCGCCGTCCTGATCGACTTCGAGAACATCGCCGCTGGTACAGAAAAGGAGGGACTCGGCCGCTTCGACGTCGATGCCCTCATGCAGCGCATCAAGGACAAGGGACGCATCCTTTTGTCCCGGTCCTACGCTGACTGGGGCAGATTCTCTCGATTCAAGCAGAGCCTGTTGGCCGCCAACGTGACCATGATGGAGCTCACGTCACACGGCATGCAGGACAAGAACCGCGCTGACATCGCCATGGTCGTGGACGCCCTGGAGTTGGCCTTCACCAAGGACTACATCCACACCTTCGTGGTGGTGAGCGGCGACTCGGACTTCACCCCCCTCGTGCTCAAGATGCGCGAGATGAACAAGCGGGTGATCGGTGTCGGAACCCGCAAGAGCACGTCGCGCCTCCTCGTTCAGGCCTGCGACGAGTTCCTGTTCTACGACTCCATCGTCGGCAAGTCGGCCAGTCGTGCGACGGCCCGGAGAGGTCGTCGCAAGACCAAGCGCGACGGCCCGATGACGCGTGAGACGGCGTACGAGCTCGTGGCAGACGCGATCGAGGGTCTCCAGCGAGAGAACCCCGACCCGCCCCTGGCGAGCGTCGTCAAGAGCGCAATGCTGCGCAAGAGCCCTGATTTCTCCGAGGGAGATCTTGGCTTCTCGTCCTTCGCACGCTTCCTGGAAGCCGCGCAGACCGCCAGCCAAGTCAAGGTCGTGCGCGATCGCAAGTCTGGCGGCTACCGGGTCGACCTCGTGGACGAGCAAGGCCAAGGCGATCTGGAGATCGATGACGCCGAGATCCTCACCTGGGAAGATCCGTACATTCCGGAAGGGGCCGAGGCGCTCGTCGAGCACTTGGCCAGCCGCGGGCTGCATCCGCTCGGCGCCCCGACTCGGAAGGCACTGCTTGAGGCTCTCGAGTCCGTCGTTACGGAGCGCCGCAAGCGTCGGCGCAAGGTGACGCTGCAGTTCGTCAAGGACGACATCAAGAAGAAGCTTCGGCGCACCCACCCCGACCTTCCCGTCGAGAACGTAGCAGCGGTCCTCGATGGACTCCTGAAGGCTGGCCTGCTCATTCACCGCGATGGCACCGCCATCCGCAGCCTCTCCGCACCCTTCCACATCGAGAAGAATGCCGAGCAGCTGAACGAGGCCCTCGTCCCCGTCTACCTGCGTGCACTGCTTCGCGGTGGGCCCGCCATCGACGACGTAGGACTCGTGGCCGAGCTGCTCTTCGGCGATGCCGAGCGCAGGCGTGATGTGGAAGAGGCCCTCGCTTGGCTGGCTGCCGAGCCCATCGAGGAGGAGGCCGAGGTCGACGACTCGGCGAGTGGTGAGTCGACCGACCTCGATGACTTCGACCTCGACGCTCTTCTCGAGCCCGAGAGCGCCACGTCCGACGACGCAGCACCGGAGCAAGCCGGCAGCGAGGAGACCGAGACGCCAGAGGCGACGGATACCGCAGCCGAGGAGCCAGAGCCAGAGCCAGAGCCAGAGCCAGAGCCAGAG